>JAKSAU010000285.1 GCA_022361535.1 Desulfobacterales bacterium | reverse complement strand
TGGGAGTAGAATAGATCGATTATATATGATTCCAGGTGCTTGTCAAGAAAATGGCATGGATGCAGTATTTGTATGATGAGGATTGTTTCATCTGTGGCTTGGCGGCAGCAATAGACTTATTAACGATACAAATAATTATTCAGTCAGTTTTGCGGTATGGCATTTTTTTCTTGCTAAAAAGGATGCCCTCAAGGTAGGCTCAGATCGAGTTTTCGCCAGATTCAAAGTTTTTCCCAAAACGAGTAAAGTTCCTGTAGCATCCTGTCTATCGATTTCGTATGCTACATTGTGAACTTCCTCCACAAAATTCAAAGGATTTTGAATGGACATAACGTTAATGCAGCATGGTCAAGAGGCTCTTGTAATTGATCTTGTCAAAGAGGTTTTCGATAAATATGTTGCACCGGGATACGCTCAAGAAGGGATAGCTGAATTCTATAAATTTGCAAATGTAGAAAGTTTATCTACAAGATCTAAAGAGAATCACTTCACTGTTCTTGCAAAAGAAGGCCAACAGATTCTTGGCATTTTAGAAATAAGAGATCTCGGTCATATTTCAATGTTTTTTGTGCGCTCAGGATCCCAGGGAAAAGGAGTTGGAAAAGTTCTGCTAAAAGACGCTATCAAACGAATTAAAAAAGAGCGAGGTGATTTAATAGCGCTAACTGTGAATTCTTCACCAAACGCAGTTGCGGCGTATAAAAAACATGGGTTTATAGCTAAGGCTGGTGAACAATGCATCAATGGGATTCGATTTGTGCCAATGGTTCTTGTAATAAATACTGAAGTTGACAGTTAGATCGTCATTGGAAGGGACTGAGGGGAGCGTAGCCCACTTCCTCAAACCCCTTGGCGTGACCTTTGACTAAAATACCTGTAATCCAAACAAAAAATTTCAAGCTTTACAATTTCCAGTCAGTGTATTAGGTATCAAAAAGTAGTTTTGAGTTTAATGTCCTCAATACACACTTTCTAAAAGTATTGAGAACTGAAATGATGGAGAAAATCACGATGTATTATTCCCACAGTAATCGAGAGCCTATTGTTGATGGATTGGATTTGTGGGATTTTTACTGCACCTCACCTCCTCCCCCACCATTTGTCTAATCTTTATTAATTTCAAAAATTTATAATTTGTTCGGTTAACGGTCTCCTTGTATTTTGGGTAAGGTTTTCTCTTGCCTTTTTCGTGAGCTGTCAGTCGAACAAATAATGATCAATTTTTCATTATTAGAAGGTGCTAAACATGATTGATTTGCTACTTCAAATATGGGGAGGTATGTTTTATCTGCTCAATAAATTGTTTTTTAATAAGGCTGAACGCTCTGATAATATAGAATATCAGCAAAAATGGAGGCTGTGGGCATGGAGTTTCTATCTTACTGGATTACCAGCCTGGATTTTTATTTTTATTTCTGAGCGAAACTGGATAGCGGCTGCTGTAGAGTCCAGCGGTGTGCCGGCAATGCTCATAGGGTTGAGCGCCGCATGGAAGGGGCGAACTCAAATTCATGGATATGGTTGGCTTGATCACATTGCCAAACTCATGGTGTGTGTTGGGCTGGGATTAAGTTTCTATGATTTTGGTGGATTGGTGACTTTAAATCAACTCATGGAGTTGGGCATTGCAGTTGGGTTTCTCATGGGTACATATTTTCTTGCCAAAGAAAAAGCCCAAGGATATTTCTGGTTGATGGTGGGGAATTTGAGCGCTGCTTTGTTAATGATGCGGCAAGGATATTATTTGCTCATGGTCCAGCAGTTTTTTTCTTTTAGCGTGGTTATTGATGCGTATCGGATTCAAATAATTCGTGCAAAGGAAAAAGTATGAAAAACAGTTGGATAATCTGAATACTTTTTAATTGGCTTTTTACTTAACGCTCGGCTCTGATTGTGACGTTGCTTTTACGTCCTTTAAACCGGGCGTTAATAATATTTAGAAATAAAAAAAGAAGTTGATTGACCATGTCACTGGTTGGTGATATGTGTGTCGACATGGGAAAAGTGCCGCACATAGCCATACGTGATAAAAATATCACCAGCCAGCGTCTGGTTTCTGCTGTGGGGAGTCTTTTGGCCCGCGAAGGGTTCAAGGGAATCGGGGTCAATGCTGTGGCCAGGGAAGCCGGAGTGGATAAGAAGCTTATCTATCGGTATTTTGGTGGCCTGTCAGGATTGATTGAGGCGTTTGGCAAAGAGGGAGATTTTTGGCCCTCTATTCTTGAGCTGGCCGGTGGTGATCTTAAGGCATTTTCTCAATTGAAGCTGGAGGACCGGCTGTCTGCGTTTTCCAGGAATTTTATTTATGCCTTGCGTAGGCGTCCTTTGACTTTGGCGATCATGGCTTGGGAAGTCATGGAGGCCAATGAGCTGACACGGGAACTGGAAGCAGTGCGCGAGGAAGGTATTCTCGCGTTTTTTAAAATGTTTTTTCCCGTGGATGAGTCTGTTCAGGATCTTCAGGCCGTAGTTATGCTTGTGGGTGCGGCTGTCAGTTACTTACTGATCCGTTCCGGTCATATTGATGTGTACGGGGGGATTGGTCTGGACACGGACGAGGATTGGGAGCGGATTGCCAGCAGTATTGATTTGATTATCAAGGGTGTGATGCAAGTGAAGTAATTTTCCAGGGTAGAAAAAATTTTTACCTTTTAAGTCACCAATCGGTGACAATTGGAGGGAGGGGTAATGAATAGAAGGCAATTTCTCAGGCAAGGGACATCAGTCGCTATGGTTTTAGGTGGTTTGGGCGGGTTGACGGCTTGCTCCAAAGACTTGCGGTCAGACCTTATGGGGCCGGACAAGGTAAGTGAAATGGGAACGAATGAACGTAGACTGCGGTCTTTGGATGTGAGAAGTCAAAAAATCCTTTATTATGCGTCTTTAGCGCCTAGTGGCCACAACAGCCAGCCGTGGCGGGTTCGGGTTGTTTCGCCAGATCACTGGGTTATCGAGTCTGATAAGACCAGGTGGTTACCGGTGGTAGATCCTGAAAATCGTGAGGTGCTTCTTTCTATTGGAGCGTTCTTAGAAAACCTGGCTCAGGCTGCTTCGGCTTTGGGCGTTGCGGTGGAGTCTCAAGTTGTTGCAACGGGCCGGTTTGACAAAGATGTGGTTCGTTTGAAACTTTCTCCAGCAAAACCTTTAAGTATTCCCTTGGAGCGGTTGGTCCTTCGGCGAACACTTAAAACCGGCCTGCAAACCAAAGTGCTTGCAAAAAAAGATCTTAAGGTTTTTGAATCAATGGCAGATTCAGGGCTTTATTATTTTCCGCAAGAATCAAAGCATGCGGAATTTATGGCGGAGGCTGCCCTGGAAAATTTCAGGCACCAATTTGATAACATGGCAGCGATGGTGGAAGCCGCAGAATGGACAAGGCTGTCAAAAGAAGACGCCAGAAAATACAGGGACGGCCTGACACCTGAAGGAATGGAGATTCAGGGTGTTGCCGGGTGGTTTGTCAGGTATTTTATGGAGCCCGAAGATGTGACCAAGGAAACCTGGCGTAAAAAAGCCGTTGAAAAGGTTGCAGTCCAGGTTCGGGAAGGGGGCGGGTGGCTGGTCATCACAAGTGAGGGTAATCGTGTGGCTGATCTGATTGAATCGGGTCGAAGATTTCAACGTATGGCGCTTTTAGCAAGAGAGTTGGGCATTGGTATTCATCCCATGACACAGACCCTTGAGGAGGATCATGGGCAGGCTGCCATCCGTGCAAATCACGATTCCACGATGATCCCTCAGTTCATGCTTCGTGTCGGGTATGCCTCAGACTATCCGGCGCCGGTCAGCCTGAGACGGCCTGTATCATGGTTTGTCAGCTAACAGGTCTGCCCGGATTGTAGGAAGCCGCCTTTACGCCGCTATTTAATAATTTTCAAAGGTTTTGGATGGTTCAGCCAGTCCTGCTCAGCCGCCTGGATGGCTGTAATGGCAACCGTATTGATAATGTCTGCCACAAGGCATCCACGGCTTAAGTCGTTCACCGGCTTGTTTAAACCCTGGAGAGCAGGCCCTATTGCCATGGCACCTGAAGACCGTTGAACCGCTTTGTAGGTATTGTTACCGGTATTCAGATCCGGGAATATAAATACGGTTGCTTTGCCGGCTACAGGTGAATCGGGCATCTTGGTTTTGGCTACATTGGGTTCCACTGCGGCATCATACTGGATGGGGCCTTCAATGAGAAGATCCGGCCGTTTTTGCCTGACCATTTCTGTCGCTTCCCTGACTTTATCTACATCTTTTCCTTTACCAGAGGTGCCGGTGGAGTAGGAGAGCATGGCAATTCTGGGTTCGATATCAAACATAAGAGCGGTTTCAGCCGAAGTGATAGCAATTTCTGCAAGTTCCCTGGCGTCAGGCTCCACGTTGATGGCGCAGTCTCCGTATGCCAGAACCCTGTCTGAAAGACACATGAAAAAGAGACCGGAAACTGGAGTTGATTTGCTTTTGGCCTTGATGATTTCAAATGAGGGAATGATGGTTGCAGCTGTACTGTGAATTGAACCGGAGACCATGCCGTCCACATGGTCCATATGGACCATCATGGTCCCAAAATAGTTTACATCACATACCCGGTCACGGGCATTTTCAAGGGTCATGCCCTTATGTTTTCTCAGATTATAGTATTCCTGGGCATATACTTCCAAGTTGGGGGAGCGCAAAGGATCTATGATTTCAAATTCTCCCATGCGCAGGCCAAGTTTGCTGATTTTTTGCCTGATTTTCTTTTCATCCCCAAGCAGGGTGATATCTACAATCTCTCGTCGTAGCAATGTTTCAACAGCTCTTAGGATCCTGTCTTCCATACCTTCGGGCAGAACAATACGTTTTTTATATGTCCGAGCCTTTCGGATCAGGTCGTATTCGAACATCTTGGGTGTGACAATGGTGGAGTCTGCAGTGATTACCTTGTCCACCAGGCGGTCAATGTCAATATGCTGTTCGAACAGCGCAAGGGCGCGGGTGATTTTACGTTCGTCATAGGGTGAGATGTCTGATCTGAGTTTTTCTACCCGGACAGCTGTCTGAAAAGTGTCATCTTCAACACTGAGCAGAGGGACCATGCCTGAAAATCCGCGAATCAAATCCCATACAGGTCTTTCAGGGGTGAGCCCCCCAGTCAGAATGATACCTGAAATGTTTTCAATGGATGCTGAAGATAGGGTGGCCATGCAGGCAACAATCACATCTGCACGGTCTCCGGGGGTGATGACAAGAGTGCCGTGGGAAATTCGGGTTAAAAGGTTTCTAAGCTGCATAGCAGCTACGGTAAACTGTCTGGCATGTCGATAAAGCTGTTTATGGCCGCACAGAACTTTAGCTTCAAGTGCGTCAGCCACTTCACTGAGTGTGGGTTTGGATAATACCTCTTCCTCGGGAACCGCATAGATGAGCTGGTCTTCGAACAGGCCGGTTTCGTGAAAGTGGTCTATGATGTTTTTTTGATCTTTGGGATCTACCCGGTTGATGATGGTTCCAATGACATCACATCCTTTGCCTTCCAGGGAGTCGAGGGTTAAGCTGGTGAGCAAAGAGACCTCTTTCATGGATTTTTCATGGGCATCTGCCACCAAAAGAACAGGGCAATTCAGGTTTTTGATGATGCTGGCGTTGATGTCAAACTCTACTCCGGCAGTTGAGGAAACAAAATCAGTTCCTTCACACAGAATAAATTCACACTCTTCCTGGGCGTTGTTGTATTTTTCTATGATCCGCTCAAGCACCTCATCTTTTTTGCCCAGGGTCAGCAGTTGGTCTGCTTCGGCCTGGGTGATGCCGTACATTTTTTCATAGGGCCGGTCAAGGTTGAACTGGCTGGACATCAACTCGATATCCAAATCCCAGGCTTCGCTTGGGTCCTGGCGAATGATAGGTCTGAAAAAGCCTACGCAGTCCAGTTTCCTGAAGAGCATTTCCATTACCCCAAGAGCAATGGCTGATTTTCCGGAACCAGCTTCTGTGGCAGTTATATATAATCCGTTTGACATCTATTTTCTCCTATCATGCGACCATGATTCTGTTGTGTCATGAGGCTTTTTACCCGACCGCTTATCCGTGACGTTGCGCAAAGCCGGATGAGTGTATGGAAACCATGGTTAAAGGGTAATTTATTTTTTATAAGATTAAGGTTAGCCTTTGGTTGATCCGGCTCCTGTAAGATTAAATGATCGCCTCCTGGCTGTCAATGGGGCGGTGACGCGTCATGGCAGGTTCTTGTTTTTATCCGATTAAATGTCCATCAGTATCTGGGCAACGGTTTTTTTGACTTTGCCGGTTGCACCGGTTTGAGTTCTGAAATCCATTTCAATGCCGGCCATACGTCTGTAAAAGGGGGTTCTATCAAAGGGGACGTATTTATGACGGTCAAATTTGCCTGCGTCACATCCCGGACCTTTGATGATCTGGGGGCCTGGCTTGTGCAGTTCGTGTGGCAAGCCGTGCATCCGGCAGATCATGGGGCGGAACTGGTAGAGCCTGCATTTTCCGTCATTGAGCAGTGGGCAGGCAATTTTTTTTGAAACAGGAGCTGCTGCATCTCTACCAAGTGAAAAGGTCTCTTTGCAGTATTTTTCAGCCTTTACTGCGATTTCTTTTTGTTCTTCATCGGGCAGGCTTGAGAATCCGTGCGCAAGGTAAGCGGCTTCTACATGGGTATGATGAAAGAATAAAGATAAGCAGCAATTGTCTTTGCACCCGTTGCATTTGAATTCGTATTGCGATGCCACGTCGTCCCAGGCATTATCCATATCCCGGAACAGGTCTGACAGGGGTAAAAAAAGTTTTGTTAGTTTTGTCATGGCTGATTATACCAAAAATTATACTAGAGGGTTGGGGAAAAATAGCCGGGCATACAATTCCAGTGCGTACCGGTCTGTCATGGAGGCAATCACATCGCATACGGATCGGTTTAACGTATTCTTGGCTGAATCCCAAGGAGCCATTTCCATCTTTTCAAGCTCCTTTTGCATCTCTTCAGGGTGGTCTATAAAATACTGATATAGACCGGCAATGACTTTTTTGGCCTTTACAAATTCATCGTGAACAGCAGGGGAACGATATACTTTTTCATAAAGGAATTTTCTTAAGATGGTCATGGCCTGAAGTGTCTCATCGCCCATACTTAAAACAAATTTACCGTTTTGGGGGCCACTGTTATAGACCAATTGCTCCATCATGGTGGAGGCTCTCATAGAGTGGGTTTTTCCAAGTTTTTTGGTGCAGATTTCAGGCACGTCATCTATTGAAATCACTCGGCCCCGCAGAGCGTCATCCAGGTCGTGGTTTAGGTAGGCAATGATATCAGCGACCCTTACCAGGCGGCCTTCTATGGTGACGGCTGTCTCTCCCGGAGTGGCAGGAATAATGTTGCCGAATCCTTTGGAGTGCTTGAGGATACCGTCTCTGACTTCTTTAGTCAGGTTGAGACCATTGCCTTTGTTTTCGAGGGTGTCTACCACGCGCAGGCTTTGATCGGAGTGGGTAAAATGGGTTGAATGAACCTGAATCAAGGCGGTTTCTCCGCCGTGGCCAAAGGGGGTATGTCCCAGGTCATGACCCAGTGCAATGGCTTCTGCAAGATCTTCGTTTAACCGCATTGCCCTTGCAATGTTTCTGGCTGTTTCTGATACTTCAAGCGTGTGGGTTAGACGGGTACGATAATGATCGCCTAAAGGTGAAAGAAAAACCTGGGTTTTATATTTTAATCTTCTGAAGGCGTTGGAATAAACGATCCTGTCCCGATCAAGCTGAAAAGGGGTTCTAATGTTGCACGGATCAATTTCGGGGCGACGGCGCTTGGCAGTGGCGCTGGGAGTCCCGTATTCCGAAAGGAAATTATGTTCCCTTTCCTGGAATGTTTCCCTGATACATTGGGTTGTATCTGATTTTTTTAACGCTTTCATAAAATCATCATTGAATAATTATCAAGATCCAATAAAATACAGGATTTAATGAAAAATGCAAGTCTTAGGGCAAATCCACGAGGCAGCTCTCAAGGTGACCCGGCTTGAAATAGTTTAATAAAAGGTGAGATTTTGACCTACACTTTTTTTATGGAGAAAGCCTTGGAACAGGCTCGCAATGCATTTGATGATGGCCAGTTTCCAGTGGGGTGTGTAATCGTGCAAGATGGTGAAGTGATTGCAACGGGTGCCCGCGCCGGAACAGCCGGGGATCTGTCTTTTTTCAGTGAAATTGATCATGCCGAGATCAGAGCGCTCAAAGCCCTTGAATCCTATGAAGGGGAGTTTCGGCCTGAAGACGCTACTTTGTTTTGTACCATGGAGCCTTGTCTGATGTGCTTTGCTGCCATCGTACTTTCCGGTATTAAAACAATCGTTTTTGCTTATGAAGATGCCATGGGTGGCGGGACTTGTGTTGACATGAACAGTCTTACGCCACTTTACCAGGAAGCCGGAGTAAAAGTGGTACCGCATGTGCTGCGTGAAAAAAGCCTTGATCTTTTTTATGATTTTTTTAATAAAGAAGCTAATTTATACTGGAAAGGCAGCCTGCTGGAGGCGTATACGCTGGCACAAGTGCAGGGTACAGGTGAAAAATAAATAGTACTTGCAATTGTGCTGTATTGTATATATAATTCGCGGGTTATGCTTGTTATATTGACATGATTATTAATTGTATGCCACGGCAGGAGGTGTGAAAATATCTAAGCGAGGAAGGCAGGATCAAACACGAGTGAATAAGGGAATCAGAGCCAGCGAAGTAAGGGTGATTGGTTCTGACGGCGGACAGGTTGGGATTATGCCCATTGCAGAGGCATTGCGGGTTGCCGAAAATGAAGACTTGGATCTGGTCGAGGTGTCTCCGGATGCCAAACCCCCTGTCTGCAAGATAATGGATCATGGAAAGTATAAATACGAGCTGACCAAGAAAAAACAGGAAGCCAAGAGAAAGCAGAAAAGCTCTCAGATAAAAGAGATCAAGGTGCGGCCCAAAACCGATGATCATGATCTTGCTACCAAGGTCAGGCACGTTGAAAAATTTATCAAGAACAATGATAAAGTCAAGATTACCTTGGTTTTCCGTGGGCGGGAATTTATGCTGAAAGAGCAGGCCAATGCTGTCTTGGAAAAAGTAGTGGAAATGACCAAAGAGTTTGCCCAGGTTGAACAATATCCCAAGTTTGAGGGCCGGGTCATAACCATGCTGCTGGGACCCAAATAAGTCTTTAGCATCCCGGGGTGGCTTTCCCCGGAAACCTGTTTAGTACATAAGTTAATGTATGGTGGTATATTGCGTGTATACCACCTTTAGTTTTTGTAATTGTAACACTTAAGAGAGGTTGCTATGCCTAAAATTAAAACAAGCCGGGCGGCTGCCAAGCGGTTTGCAAAAACCGGTTCCGGGAAATACAAATTCCGGAAATCCCATGCCAGCCACATTTTGACCAAGAAGACCACCAAACGGAAAAGAGGTTTCCGCCAGGATCAGATTATCTCTGATGCTGATATGAAAGCTGTTCGCCGTTTGCTTCCTAATAGCTAAGGCCGTTAGGATAACGCCGGACCCAAGGTTCGGCAGACTTAAGAAACTTAATTCATCCCCGGTCACGGGCCACGGCCACGGAAGCCGGTAAGTGAAAAAGGAGTGAAAAACAATGAGAGTTAAAAGAGGATTTAAGGCTAGAAGACGCCGTAACAAGGTGCTCAAGCTTGCAAAAGGGTTTAGAGGGGGCAGAAGTAAACTTTACAGAACCGCGGCAGACGCTGTTGATAAAGCGTTAATGTATGCCTACAGGGATAGACGGACCAGAAAAAGAGATTTCAGAAAACTTTGGATTGTTAGAATTAATGCTGGTGCCCGTATGAACGACCTGACCTACTCACGTTTTATGCATGGCTTGAAACTGACCGGATGTGAACTTGACCGTAAAGTTCTGGCCGACCTGGCTGTATCCGATCCTGCAGGGTTCTCCCAGCTGGCATCCCAGGCTGCTGCTAAACTGAACTAAAAAACGATTATCGGGGGAACGTTGCAAAACAATATTGCAGATATCGAAAAAGAGGCTCTGGACCAGGTCTCTGCGGCAGACTCCAAAGATGCCCTTGAGCAGGTATCGATAAAGTACCTGGGCAGAAAAGGGGTACTCACCGGGTTTTTGAGAAATATCTCTTCTCTTCCCGTGGATGAACGCCCGGATGCAGGGAAAAATGCGAACCTGCTCAAAGTTAAGCTTGAGAAGATCATACGACAGGCTGAGGTTGAACTGAATGCATCCAGCTCGGACGCATCAGGCGGTATTGATGTGACACTGCCTGGCCGCCCGGCGGTAAGGGGTGCGCTTCATCCCATTACACAAGTGCTGGATGAAATCTGCGGCATTTTTATGCGTCTTGGTTTTGATATTGCCGAAGGGCCTGAAGTCGAAACGGACTACTATAACTTTGAGGCCCTCAATATTCCTAAGTACCATCCGGCAAGGGATATGCAGGACACGTTTTATGTGTCAGATAATATTGTTTTAAGAACCCATACATCCGGGTCCCAACCCCGGGTGATGGAAAAAACCGATCCCCCGGTAAGAATCATATCTCCGGGTAAAGTGTTCCGCTGCGACTCTGACTTGACGCATACCCCCATGTTTCATCAGGTGGAAGGGTTGATGGTGGATAAAAACATTTCTTTTGGAGACTTGAAAGGGGTTTTGACTACCTTTGTTCACCAGTTTTTTGACAAAGAAACCTCATTGAGGTTCAGACCCAGTTTCTTCCCATTTACCGAACCTAGTGCCGAAGTGGACATCCGCTGCGTCATGTGTAAAGGCAAAGGCTGCCGAGTCTGTTCAAAAACCGGTTGGCTCGAGGTGCTGGGGTCGGGCATGGTTCATCCTGCTGTGTTTGAAAATGTGGGATACGATACCGATAAATATACCGGTTTTGCTTTTGGTGTGGGTATCGAACGGATGGCAATGCTCAAGTATGGTATTGATGACATTAGAAAATATTTTGAAAACGATGTGCGTTTTCTAGGGCAGTTTTAATTATGAAAGTCAGTTTAAGCTGGTTGCGTGAATATATTCCCGTTGACCTGGAACCCCAGGAGATGTCCGACAGGCTTACCATGGCCGGACTTGAAGTGGATGCAGTGGAAAACCTTTACGATTACCTTGACAATGTAGTTGTAGCCAAGGTGGTAGAGGCAAAACAGCATCCTAATGCAGATAAATTGACTTGCTGCAACGTAGACGTCGGCAATGACGAGCTATCCCCTATTGTCTGCGGTGCACCCAATGTCCGGGAAGGCATGTTCGTAGCCTGTGCACTTCCGGGCGCTGTTTTGCCCGGTGATTTCAAAATTAAAAAAAGCAAGCTGCGTGGTGAAAAATCCCATGGCATGCTCTGCTCTGCCAAAGAATTAATGCTGGATTCCGATGCCGCAGGCATTATGGATCTTGAAGGCGAATTTGTTCCGGGTACACCCTTGGAAACCGCTTTGAAATTAACCGATACGGTTTTTGAAATTGATCTGACCCCAAACCGGCCTGATTGCTTAAGCCTGATTGGGGTTGCCAGGGAAACAGGCGCTTTTACCGAGCCCCGCAATAAAGTTAAACTCCCTGACGCAGAATTGCCCTCTGACCGTATCGGCTCTGAATCCATACATGATCATGCCAAAGTTGAGATAAAAGATCCTGAATTATGCCCCAGGTATACGGCAGGGATGCTCTTTGATGTTAAAGTCGGTCCTTCTCCGTTTTGGCTTCAGCAGCGGTTGGAATCTGTTGGCCTGACGCCCATTAATAATGTGGTGGATATCACCAACTTTGTAATGATGGAAACGGGTCAGCCACTTCATGCTTTTGATTATGACAACCTGGCCCAAGGAAAAATCGTAGTTAAAACTGCTGGTGATTCAACTGAATTTACAACCCTGGATTCCAAGACTCATAAGATGGAACCGGAAATGCTCATGATCTGCGACGGTGAAAAACCAGTAGCTATTGCGGGTGTTATGGGCGGTGAAAATTCTGAGATATCCGATACAACTACCAGGGTTCTGGTAGAAAGCGCGTATTTCAATCCTGTATCTGTGCGGCGGACTGCCAAACGTACCGGCATTGGAACAGACGCATCCCACCGTTTTGAGCGTGGAGTAGACCCAGAAGGGACTTTGTTTGCCATGAAACGTGCCGTGGCTATGATGGCTGAACTCTGTGACGCTACCATTGCAGACGGCGTGATTGACGAACATCCGCTTAAGCCCGAAGCCGTATCAATCGACCTCAAAGTTGAAGCGCTTAATGTGCGTCTCGGTACAGACTTTACAGTAGATGAAATTGCAAAAATTCTTGAGTCCGTAGAATTTACTGTGCAGGATAAAACAGACACTCAACTCCAAGTCGGGGTTCCCTCTTTTAGGGTTGATGTATCCCGTCATGAGGATTTGTCAGAAGAAGTGGCACGGCTATGGGGATATAACAATATCAAGACCAGCTATCCGCCGGTGCCGGCCAAAGGAGAGGTGTTAAGCCCGCGCCTTTTGTTGCGCAGCAGAATACGCCAGGCCATGACAGGATTCTCCTTTTATGAGGCCATCAATTATAATTTCATCCGTGAAGATTCCTGCAGTCGTTTGGCATTGCCAGATGATGATGCCCGCCAGCACATGGTTGAGATTTTAAATCCGATTTCAGAGCAGATGTCTGTTTTAAGAACGTCCCTTATTCCAGGGCTTCTTGAAACTATGGGCCGTAATACTGCCCAGCAGTCTGAATCCCTGAAAATTTTTGAAGTCGGCAAGGTTTTCTACAATACCTCAAAAGGTGAGCAGCCCAAAGAGGTGGAGATGTTAGGCGGTATCATTGCCGGAAACCGGTCTGATCAGACCTGGTTTTCTAAAAAAGAGCCTGTGGACTTTTTTGATCTTAAAGGGATTGTACAAGGATTACTGGATGATTTGTTTATAACCGATGTGGCGTATACAAAAGCGGATAATGACATCTGTCCGTATTTTGAACCCGGATACGGTGCAAAGGTAGTAAAAAATGATAAAGTCCTGTGTACGCTTGGTAAAATTGATACCAAGGTGCTCAAAGCCTTTGGGCTCAAACAGGATGCATATGTCTTTGATATGGATATGGGTGAACTTGAGGCGGCCATGCCCGAGGCCATCCAGGCAGAACCTTTGCCACGGTTCCCCTCTGTTTCAAGAGATATGACTTTTATTGTGGATCAGGCGATTGAGGTGGGTGATATTCTGGATAATATCAAGGATTTCTCCCGGAAACAGGCCTTGATTGAAGATTACTTTCTTTTTGATGTGTTCGAAGGTGAAGCCATTGGTACCGGTAAAAAATCCCTTTCTTTCAGGGTTGTGTTCCGGTCGCCCACCAAGACACTTACCGAGAAAAATGTCAAAAAGATTCATGCGAACCTGTCCCAACGGATTTTGGACGCATTTGGAGCCAGCCTGCCAGGTTAGGCTGTAAAGAACGAGCAAAACCAACAAAGAAGGCGGCACTTCACGGGCGGTTATGCCCGGAAAAGGGGTGTTGACAAACCTAGTGCGCCTTGTTATATTGTGCCGCTAATGCGGGCATAACTCAGTTGGTAGAGTGCAAGCTTCCCAAGCTTGATGTCGCGAGTTCGAGCCTCGTTGCCCGCTCCATCTAGATGGGTAAGGATGGCAGATTTGTTCCATTTTATGGGGTAAAATATGATCTGAACCAATGTGTCACGGTGAGGATTTGTTGAGAGTTGTACTATCGGGAACGGGCATCTGCCCGTTTTTGTATTTGTGGAAAGTAAAAAAGGTTGCTTAAAAATATGGCATTTATCAGGGAAAAAGCATACGGCAGGGTTGAACAACAGGTGTTTGATGTTGCTGCTCCATTGTTCAAGGCTAAGAAGTTCGACCTGGTCCATATTGAATGTATTACAAGCAACCGGGAGAAAATTGTTCGGCTATACATGGACAAATCCGGTGGTGTCACTTTAGATGATTGTGTGACCGTGAGCCGGGAATTAGGGGATCTGATTGATGTGCATATTGAGGATATAGGCAGTTACAGGCTTGAAGTTTCCTCTCCGGGTCCCAACCGTCCCTTAAAAGAAAGGGAAGATTTTATCCGGTTTGAAGGTAATCGGATAAAAGTCGAAACCCATGAGTCGATCGGCGGCCAAAAAAAGTTCACCGGGATTCTTGAGAAGACAAACGATGATTCTGTGATGATTGCAGTTGACGGTAAGACGCTTGAAATAGCAGGAACCGATATCTTAAAGGCAAATCTTGCAGGTCAGTAATATGGAGAACGCTTAACATGTTTATCACAGATATTAAAAGGGTAATTGACCAGGTAAGCCGTGAAAAAGGTATCGATGCTGAGATTTTGATAAATACCTTGAAAGAGGCCATTATTTCGGCTGCCAGGAAAAAGATTGGACCCAGGGCTGATATCGAAGTTCATTATGATGAAAAAAGCGGTGATGTTGAAGTCTTCCATTTTAAAGAGGTGGTTGAAGAGGTCGAATATGCCGACAGTGAGCTGACCCTTGACGAAGGTCTTGAGTATGATCCCGAGTGTGAAATTGGGGACTCTTTGGGTATCCGTATTGATACTGAGGAATTTGGCCGTATCGCTGCACAGTCTGCCAAACAGGTGATTATCCAAAAGATGCGGGAAGCTGAGCGCAACGCCGTGTATGAAAATTACATCCATAAAAAGGGTAAGATCATCAACGGTATTGTACAGCGGTTTGACCGGGGTTCGATTGTTGTCAATCTTGGACAAGCCGATGCAGTGCTAAGGCCCAGAGAACAGATGCCTAAAGAAAGCTATAAACGCGGTGATCGGATTAGGGCGTATGTTCTGGATGTACTTGAAGAGTCCAAAGGTGCCCAGATTATTCTGTCCCGTACCCACCCTGAATTCCTTGTTGAACTGTTCAAAACAGAAGTGCCTGAAGTAGCTGAAGGTATTGTTTCCATCAGAGGGGCTGCCCGGGTACCTGGGGTAAGAGCAAAGATTGCAGTGTCATCCATTGATTCCGATGTCGACCCCGTAGGTGCCTGTGTAGGTATGAAAGGGAACCGGGTTCAGAATATTGTTCAGGAACTGCGTGGAGAAAAGATAGATATCGTTCAGTGGAGCCCTGATATTGCACGCTTTGTTTGCAATGCCCTGTCTCCTGCTGAAATTGCCAGGGTAATCATTGATGAGGACAACCAGTCCATGGAAGTGATAGTCAATGATGAATATCTTTCTATTGCGATTGGAAAGGGTGGGCAGAATGTCTCCTTGGCATGTGAAATTACAGGATGGCACTTGGAAGTAACCAGTGAAGAAGATTACAGCCGTGAGGTCAAAGAAGGTTACGACAGCCTGATGAAGCTGTCCGGTGTCGGTCTTCCCATGGCTGAGGTCCTGTTCAAAGCCGGGTATTCTTCCCTGCTGGATGTGATGGAAGCAACTGTTGATGAAATTGCGGCCATTATGAACATTCCGGGCGAAGACGCTATTGGCGTAATTGAAGAGGCCGCCAGAATTATGGACGAAGAGCGGGTTGCTGCCCAAGAGGCAGCCATCGAAGAAATGCGGGCCCAGGACGAGGACGAAGTAATACAAGACGCGGATGGTGATGAAAATGGCCAGGACCCTGAGACTGCTGATAATTCGGATAATGCGGATTCACAGGAGCCAGGTGAATAGGTTGCATCGGTAAGGCGACGAATTAACTTCAAAAGTATTAATATATAGAGGATTACTGGGGGCAACGAATGGCGAAGGTCAGAGTATATGAGTTGGCTAAAGATCTGAACATGACAAACAAACAGCTTCTCGACAAGATGAAGGAACTGAAAATTGAAGTAAAAAGCCACATGAGTTCTCTGGAAAACAGCGCTGTCATCGCGATCAAACAGAATTTGTTTGGCAAAAAGAAACAAAAGAGCGATGTAAAGGTCAGACCCTCTGTTATCCGTAGGCGGAAAGCAAAGGTTGAACCTGAGGTACCGGTTGTTGAGTCAGAGGAAGATGAGGTTAAAGCTGAGGAACCGGTTCAAGAGCCTGTGGTAGAGCCTGAAAAAGAACCGAAAGCACCAGCTGTTGAAGAAGAAAAAGTTGAGGCTGCGGAAGAAATAGCTCCTGAAGAAAAGAAAGAGACTGTAAAAAAACGTCCTGCAAAGAAGGTGGCAGCTAAGGCCAGTCAGCCGGCTAAAATTATCAAGCCGGTAAAAGTGGAAGAAGAGGTTAAGGAAGAACCTAAAGCCGAGCCTGAATCTGCACCTCAGGAGCCCAAAGTTGAAAAGGCCGCTGAACCAGAGCCGCCTGTACCGGAGCCAGAAGCACCCAAAGCGCCAGAAACAAAAGCACCTGCAGAAGAACCAAAGGAAGAGCCAGTGGAAGCTGTTGAGCAAACAACTGTTGAGCCAAAAGAAGATGCTCCGGCAGAAGAAGTGGCTGACGACGAGAGTGCCCAAGCCAAAAAGAAGAAGAAGAAACGTAAATCCACCCCGGCTAAAATTGTGCGCGTAGTTGACCCGGCTGTTTTAGAGAATCTCAAACGCAGGAAACCTGCAGAAGAAAAGCGGCATGGCAATGCCAGGGGCGGTCAGGATACTCCCGGTCGCAAACCGGCAGGACGTCCTTCTCGTCCATCAGTTAAAGCCGGTATGCCCGATCCGAATATGATGATGCCTCCGACACCTGGTGATGATCGTAAAAAAGGGTGGGGAAGAGATGCACAACCTGGTGACGGCCCTGGTGGTCCATCCAGAAAAAAACGGCGTAAGAAAAAATCAGTGGTAGAGGGGGATGCCCTTTATAGAGGCCGTGGTCGTAAAAAACGCGGTAAAAAAGATACCAGGGGTAAGAAGGGCAGCTTTCAGAAAACACAGATTACAACACCAAAGGCTATCAAACGCCGTGTCAAGATTGACGAAGCTATTGAGCTGGCCGAACTTGCAAAACGCATGGGCATCAAGGCCAATGAAATGATTGCCAAGCTCATGGGCATGGGTGTCATGGCAACGGTGAACCAGACTATTGATTATGATACTGCTTCTCTGGTTGCTGCCGAGTTTGATTTTGAAGTGGAAAAGGCAAGTTTTGAAGAGGAAACCCTGCTCAGCGTTCCTGATGAAGTTGAAGATGAGGGTAAGCTGGAGGAATGTCCGCCTGTTGTTACAATCATGGGTCATGTTGACCATGGTAAAACGTCTTTGCTTGATGTGATCAGGGAGTCCAAGATTACCAGCGGAGAGGCTGGCGGTATTACCCAGCACATTGGTGCCTACAATGTTGAAACGCCTAATGGCGGACGGATTACTTTCCTGGATACACCTGGTCATGCCGCCTTTACAGCGATGCGGTCCAGGGGAGCAAAAGTCACAGACATTGTTATTCTGGTTGTTGCAGCTGATGACGGTGTCATGCCCCAGACCATAGAGGCGATCAATCATGCTAAAGCTGCTGATGTTCCTGTTGTTGTCGCAGTAAATAAAATGGATAAAGCTGGTGCAGATCCTGACCGGATCATGAGAGAGTTGTCTGAACATGATCTTCTGGCTGAAGATTGGGGCGGCAGCGTTATCTTTGTTAAAGTATCTGCCAAAACCGGTGAAGGTATTGATGATCTTCTTGAAATGGTGCTGCTCCAGGCAGAAGTCCTTGAACTCCGTGCCAATCCTGACCGGAATGCCTCAGGTTATGTGGTTGAATCCCGTCTGGATACCGGTCGTGGTTCCGTTGCAACCGTATTGGTTAAACAGGGGACTTTGAAGGATGGTGACCCCATTGTCTGCGGACTTCACTCCGGCCGTATTCGTGCCATGATTGATGATACAGGTAGCCGTATTGAATCGGCAGGGCCGTCCATGCCAGTGGAGATTGTTGGGATGACCGGCGTACCCGATGCCGGTGACGAGTTCATTGCGGTAGCCTCTGACAAAGACGCCAAGCAGATTGCCGGCCACCGTATGCAAAAACAGCGTGCCAAAGAACTCGCTAAAAAGAGCCGTGCTAACCTTGAAAAGATGTTTGAAAATCTGGGTACTGCCGAGATCAAAGAACTCAAACTTATTGTTAAGGCTGACGTGCAAGGCTCCATTGAGGCCCTTAATGATTCACTTAAAGATCTGGCCAAGGAAGAAGTTGATGTCAAAATCGTTCATTCCGGAGCCGGTACAATCAACGAGTCCGACGTGGCACTGGCCGCTGTATCCGATGCGATTATTATCGGGTTCAACGTTCGACCCAATCCCCAGATCCGTAGGCTGGCCAAAGATGAAAACGTTGATATGCGCTTCTACGATATCATCTATGATGTTATCAACGATATTAAGGCAGCCCTGGACGGCATGATGCCTTCTACCTTCCATGAGATTATCATTGGTCGTGCAGATGTCCGGGATACCTTTGTTGTACCCAAAATGGGTACGATTGCAGGTTGTGCCATCACTGAAGGTAAAGTGGTCAGAGGCAAGAAAGTTCGCCTGCTGCGTGACGGCGTTATCAAGTGTGACACCGAACTGTCATCCCTGCGCCGCTTTAAGGATGATGTCAAGGAAGTTGAGCAAGGCTTTGAATGCGGTATCGGCCTTGAAAAATATAATGACATCAAAGTGGGCGATGCCATTGAATGTTATGAAGTTGAAGAAAGAAAATACCAGGGATAACCGGATAGAACAATGAAACCCTATGCACGAGGCGAACGGATCGGGATCAAGATCCAGCAGGCCATCACAGAGCTTTTGACCAAGAAGATGCAGGACCCGAGGGTCGAGATGGCCACTATCTCCGGGGTGAAAATGTCCCCGGACCTGAGGGTCGCCGACGTGTATATCACTGTATTTGGAGATAAAAAAAGGATTCGGGAGACCTTAACCGGTTTTAAAAAGTCCAAAGGCTTTATCAAAAAAAGCATTGCTCCGAAACTGGGTCTCAAATACATGCCGGATCTGCGGTTTGTCCACGATGATACCTTTGATAAGGCCGCCCGCCTGGATGCCCTTATCAAGGCCGCTCCAAAAGGTGAAGACAGGCAGGAGAGCAATATAGAGGACAGCTCCTCAGCCGGTCCTAACACTCCCACTGACGGAAACGGTTAAGGGACCACGCCCAACAACTGATCTAAAAAGGCGGGATCTTGAAAAGCTTTTTTTTAAGGTCCCGGCACTTCCATGAAAGACGGTATTCTTGTCGTAAATAAACCTGAGGGGATGTCCTCGGCCGGTGTGGTTGGCCGTTTAAAAAGACTGCTTCAAGTAAAGAAGATAGGCCATACCGGAACCCTGGACCCTTTTGCTACTGGTGTGCTTTTAATTGCCGTGGGCAAGGCTACCCGGATTTCACGGTTTTTTTTGGATGGACATAAAGGATACAGAGCCCGTGTGACATTAGGTGTTGAAACCGATACCTACGACTGCACCGGCAGCCAAAGCGCAAAGGCTGATCCCGACGCATTGGCTAAGATTGATCCTGAAGCCGTAAGCAACGTGGTGACGTCCTTTTCAGGCAAACAAGAGCAGATTCCACCGGCCTTTTCAGCCTTGAAACACAAGGGGCAGCCATTGTATAAACTGGCTCGTCAGGGCAAGATGATTCAAAAACCCCCTAGGCAGATCGAGATTTTTCACATTTCGATGGAGAATTATACCGTATCTTCTGAAGGGCTGCCTGAACTTGATGTGAATGTGCTTTGTTCCGGCGGCACTTATATCCGCAGCCTTGCCTTTGATATGGGTAAAAAGCTTGGGTGCGGGGCACATTTATCAGGTTTGTGCCGGACCCGGTCCAGCCAATTTTACATTGAGGATGCTGTGGATTTGGAGAGTATTGAAATAATGGAGCGTACTCAAATTGAGAAACGCATTGTTCCCATGTCCCAATGCCTTAAGTTCCTGCCTGCCATTGAAGCAGATGAAGCAACTGCCCAAAAAATAAAGTATGGCCAGCCTTTAAAGGTTGAAGAGCTTGGCCCGCCCAACATAAAGCCTGCCATAGAAAACAAGACAGCTTTTAAAGAGGATGAAGACCAATTTCGTATAATTGATCAAAACGATATCCTTCTGGCCATTGTCCGGCCGGATAAAACAGGGCAAACCTATAAATATTGTTGCGTTTTTAGCGGTTAACTGGTAAAAGTACCAGGTTACATCGCTATGGTACTTTGGCGACTTATGCACCTTGGTTCTGAATGGAATATTGGATAAAAGGTCATTGGATAAATCGCCAACACAGGTGCCGTTTTAATTTATTCCAAATAAAGGAGTGTTACAGTGGTTTTACTTGCAGAAAACAAAGAGGAGATGATTGAACAATTCAAGCTCCACGAGTCCGACACCGGGTCCCCTGAAGTTCAGGTGGCTATTTTAACCCACAGAATCAGCTACTTGACCGAGCATTTGAAGGTCCACAAAAAAGACCATCATTCAAGACGTGGTCTTCTGATTTTGGTCGGGCGCCGCAGAAGCCTGCTGGATTATGTCAAGAAAAAAGACATAAACAGATACCGTTCTTTGATCGAGAAACTCGGACTAAGAAGGTAAGATGACCTTAAACCGGTTTTTGACGTTTTACAGGTCAAAAACCGGTTTTTTATTTTCACCAGGCGGCTTTTTATCGGAATGGTTTTTATATAAGTTCGCATCTTTGCTATCAAACCAACCCATTGTCAGTATTGAGGTGTTTGATGGTAAACATGCGGGTTTATGATCTGTAAAGCCTTTTCCATTATTTGCTGCCTTTTTTAATATTCAATTTGTTTCTACATTAGGAGAAATTATGGAGAAGATTGTATCAGCTGAGATCGGTGGAAAAGAATTATCCATCAGTACCGGCAAAATGGCCAAACAGGCCTCCGGGTCAGTTGTTGTGACTTATGGCGAAACAGTTGTTCTTGTAACAGCTGTGGCCGCAAGAGACCCCAAAGAAGACATTAGTTTTTTGCCCCTGTCTGTCGAATACCAGGAGCGGATTTACGCTGCCGGCAGAATTCCGGGCAACTACTTCAGACGTGAGATCGGAAGACCCTCTGAAAACGAAACCCTGAACGCCCGTCTCATTGACCGGCCTATCCGTCCCCTTTTCGAGGACGATTATAATTTCGAAACCCAGGTCATCGCTACGGTTATGTCTACGGATAAAGAATGCGAACCTGGAATCCTGGCAATGATTGGCGCATCAACAGCCCTTGAAATTTCTAACATTCCTTTTAACGGCCCTATTGCCGGTATTAAGGTTGGTCGTGTGAATGGTGAGTTTATTGCCAATCCCACACCTGCCCAGATGGAAGAAAGTGATATCGATCTGACGGTTGCCGGATCAAAAACCGGTGTGGTTATGGTAGAAGGCGGGGCAGACATTGTTTCTGAAAAAGATATGCTGGATGCCATCTTTTTCGGCCATGAAGCCATGCAGCCTGCAATTGCACTCCAGGAAGAGCTCAAAGCAGCTGTTGGAAAAGAAAAGCGTCCCTTTACACCTCCCCAGCGGGATGAAGAATTGGCTGAAAAAGTCAAAGCATATGCATGGGACAAAATCCATGAAACGGTCCAGATCAAAGATAAAATGGCCCGCAATGATGCCAAAGCTGAACTCAAGGATGAGACCGTGGCCCACTTTGCTGAAGCGTATCCCGAACAAGGCAAAGAGATTAAAGAGGTTTTCTCCAAGCTTGTTAAAAAAGTGTCCCGTGACATCGTTCTCAATGAAGATAAAAGAATTGACGGCCGCGCCTTTGATGAAATCCGCCAGATTACATGTGAGGCAGGACCTCTTCCCAGACCCCATGGCTCTGCCCTTTTCACCAGAGGTGAAACCCAGGTTCTGGGTGTGCTCACTTTGGGTTCCGGTCTGGACGAGCAGCGTCTTGAGACTCTTAATGACGGGAATCTGACTCGCTCTTTCATGCTTCATTACAACTTTCCGCCCTATTCCGTAGGTGAAGTTAAACGCCCCGGCGGTCCTTCACGCAGGGACATCGGTCACGGTAACTTGGCCCACAGAGCGCTTGTTCCGGTCATTCCTCCAAATGACGAGTTTGAATATACGATTCGCCTGGTCGGTGAAGTTATGGAATCAAACGGGTCCTCTTCCATGGGTACGGTATGCTCCGGCTGCCTGGCTCTGATGGACGGCGGGGTACCCATTAAAGCACCTGTATCCGGTATTGCCATGGGTCTGGTTAAAGACGGGGACAAGACAGTTGTTCTTTCAGATATCCTTGGTGATGAAGACCACTTCGGTGACATGGACTTCAAGGTTACCGGTACCCGTGAGGGGATCACAGCCCTGCAGATGGATATCAAGATCAAAGAGCTGTCAAAAGAAATTATGGAAACCGCATTGAATCAAGCCAACGGCGGCAGGATCCATATCCTTGACGAGATGCTGAAAACATTGGATAAGTCGCGTGAGGAAGTATCTCCCCATGCTCCCAAGATTGTCTCTATCAAAATTAACAAGGATAAGATCCGTGACATCATCGGTCCTGGCGGTAAAGTGATCCGTGCTTTACAGGCAGATACCAATACTACCATTGAAGTCGATGATGACGGTATCGTTAAAATTGCTGCGGAAAACGAAGAAGATTCTGCCAAAGCAGTTGCCATGGTATCAGATATTGCCATGGATCCTGAAATCGGTGCCATCTACGAAGGTGCCGTAGTCAAGATCACTGATTTTGGCGCGTTTGTGAACATTAAGTCCGGTACCGACGGCCTGGTGCATATTTCAGAGCTTGCTGACTACAGGGTGAAGAAAGTCTCCGATGTGGTCAAAGAAGGCGAAGTCATAAAGGTCAAGGTGCTGGATATTACCCGTGACGGCAAGATTAAACTCAGCTATAAAGCTGCAAAGAAAGATGCCGAGCAAGCAAAAGAATAGTTCATTTTGCCTGTGTCCCCTTGCCAGCGGCAGCAAGGGGAACTCTGTATTTGTATCCACTTCGGATACAGCCGTACTTGTTGATGCAGGGCTTTCAGGTATAGAAACCGAACGGCGGCTTGCTGCTGTGGGGGAATCCCCGGACCGCCTGAAAGCCATTATCATCACCCATGAACATACCGATCATATCAAAGGGGCGGGGATATTGAGCCGCAGGTTCAATATCCCCGTCTATTTGACAAGGGAAACCTACAGGGCCTGCAAGGGACTTGGTAAGATAGAACTTCTGAACTTTTTTGAATGCGGTTCTGCCTTTGAGATCGGTGAACTGACTGTCAATCCCTTTTCCATAAGCCATGATGCCTGTGATCCTGCTGGCTTAACCTTAAGTTATGGTGGAAAAAAGATCGGCATTGCCACTGACTTAGGCGTGGCAACTAACCTGGTTAAAACTCACTTAAGCCATTCAAATGCCTTGTATCTGGAGTCCAACCATGATCCGAGAATGCTCGTGGAAGGGCCTTATCCCTGGCATCTAAAACAGCGGATAAAATCCAGAACCGGTCACCTTTCCAACTACGATGCCCGGGATTTGATCGTGGAGCTTCACCATCATGAACTGGATCATGTAATTCTGGCCCATCTAAGTGAAGAAAACAACTGTCCCAAAAAGGCTGCCCATGAGGTTGCAAAAGGACTTAACGGTTCCCACACAGCATTGTATGTGGCAGGACCTGACCGCCCGGGTGAAATGATCAGACTGTAGGATCCTGCCTTACTTTATTCAACAGTATCGTTTTTAATTGCCAAGCACTTCATCCCTGAGTACTCTTCGTAGGATTTTGCCCACATTGGACATGGGTATTTCATCCCTGAATTCAATTGCTCGGGGGCGTTTGTATCCGGCCATGTTTTCTTTGCAAAAGGCCATAATTTCATCTTCTGTGGCAGTTTCGCCGTCCTTGAGTTTGACGTAAGCCTTTACTTGTTCCCCTGATTTATCGTGGGGGACACCAATGACTGCGGCCAACTCAACCTTTGGATGGGTGAAAAGAATATCTTCGACATCCCTGGGATAAACGTTAAAACCGCCTACCAGGATCATGTCTTTTTTCCTGTCTGTAATGACCACATATCCGTCATCATCAATGTGGGCGATGTCACCGGTAAGAAAATAACGCCTGCCGTTGATGTGAACAAAGCAGCTTTCGTTGGCATCAGGGCGGTTCCAATATCCTTTCATTACCTGGGGACCGGAAGCGGCAAGTTCACCATCCTCTCCCTGGGGTAATTCTTTTGTGGGATCGTCGATATCCAGGATTTTAACATCCGTGTTGGGCAAGGGGAATCCAATGGAACCGATACGACGGGTTTCAGGAAACGTGGGGTTGGCGGTCAGGGCCGGCGCTGTTTCAGTCAGGCCGTATGCTTCAAATATAATGGCCCCGGTTTTTTCTTCAAATTCTTTGCATACTTCCGGAGGCAGAGGCGCACCACCTGAAATACACCCCATAAAAGAAGATACATCATATTTGCTCAGGTTTGGATGGTTGGCAAATGCCACGAAAATGGTGGGCACAGCAGCCATAAAGGTGGTCTTGTATTTTTGCACGGCCTCAAGCACTTCGGTGAAAGGTGGATTGCCTGCCCTGGGGTCAGGAATGCAGACAATCTTGGCACCTAAAGTGCAACTTATGAGAAGAGCACCGCTCAGTCCAAAACTATGATACCACGGCAACACCCCAAGAAAAGAGTGAAAGTCTCCCTCTCGAAGCTTTTCAGGTTCACCGCCCGGTTCCTGGGTAAGATAGCACCACTCAAGTGGTGCCATGACATTATGTGTAAAATTGGTATGAACCAGTTCCGCTCCTTTGGGCAAGCCAGTGGTTCCCCCGGTGTAAAGCATGATGGCGGTATCGTTCTCAGGGTCAATGTCCACATCGGGCGGATTCGGAGACGCTGCAGCCACTACATCATCAAACATAAGATGGCCGGGTTCAATTTTGTCCGCCTTTGGAATTTTTCCCAAAAGCCCGCCGATAAACCCTTTGAGTTTGGGAAGATAGGACTTTATATTACATACGACAACCGTTTCAACACCGGTCCCCTTGATGGCTCCTTTGGTGTTTTTATAAAACTCGGGATGGTCCATGCAAAAGACCATTTTGGACTCTGAATCTTTGAGCTGGTGGTTGAGTTCCGGTGCCGTATATATAGGGTTGCAGTTAACTGCAACTGCTCCGGCTTTAAGTATCCCGAAAAGGATTTCAGGAAAATGGGGTAGATTGGGAAGGAATATGGCAACTTTGTCCCCTTTTTTTATACCTTTGGTGAAAAGGAAGTTGGCGATACGGTCAGCCGTATCCTTGACCTGGGCATAAGTCTTGGATGCACCGGCAAAGATGGTGAAGGTATTGTTGGGGTACTTTCGGGCCGAGTTGTCCAAAAGGTGAAATAATGGAAATTTGTAATCCGTGATTTCAGGTGCTACGCCTTTGGGCCAAAAAGGGGTTTGCCAGGGCTGATGGGTCATCGTTCCTCCTTCTGAACAAGGTTAATAAGAATTATATGTTTATATTACTCCTCTTTTCTGGGCCATGGTCATCATTTGCTCAAAACTGGTTTCAGGCGGGACCTGAAATTGATCATCGGATTTGCGTATCAGCTCAATGGCATCTTCCGGACAGGTGGTGATACAAAGCCCGCAGCCAATACACCTGTCAAGATCTACCTTTGCCAGCGTTGTATCGTCAAGTAAAAAAGCATTGATCTGGCATCTTTGTTCACAGGTGCCGCAACTTGTACACAGATCCGGATCTACCTGGGCAAAATGATTGGAAAAAACCATTTGTGCAGGTTTCGGATGATCTTTGAGAGAAGTTAAAGGGCCGCAGCAGTCCCCACAGCAATTGCACATGCCGCTTGGATTCTGGGATGTGGCCGGTTGGGTGACAAGTCCTGCATCATGGGCCATTGAAAGTATTTCACCGGCTTCTTTAAGATCTATCTGGCGTCCCATATCGTGGTCCAGGTAATACTTACCCATGGAACCCAGCATAAAACAGACTTCAACCGGCTTATCACAAGCCTGGTCAATAAGGCCGGCTGATTTACGGCAGGCACAGTCAGAGATGACAATGGGATTAGCTTTTTCAAGAACCTTCATGGCATCTTCGTAGGCTGCGACCCTGGGTCTTGATTCTATTGTTTTGTGAACCGGTATCACCCGCAGAAAATTAGACAAGGAAAAAGACATGGCATCCTTGAATTCTTCGTCCATGTACTGGCGGACTATCCGGGCCAGTTCCTTATCCATCTTGTTGATCTGGAACTCAAATAAACCATGAACAAAAGGAATAGCACCATACCGGATAGCATCTGCTTTTTTCAATGAAAACAGCAATCCCCGGTCAGCCATATCACCCAGCTTTTGTGCCGTCTCTTCTATAGGTTTACCCATACGGGCTGCAACCTGGTCAGGTGTTTCCAGTTGTGGGCTTAAATTGAGAAACAGGTCTGCATCTTCAATGGAAAAAAGCTTTTCCAGGATATTAATCTCAATACCGGATTCCGTAGATGGAAATCCCATGGAGTATGTGTCCAGTCTTTGCTGAAGGGTTCTGTAAATAGGGTCTTTCATTGATACGCCTCCTGTTTATAAATCTTCATGAGTTTGATTAAGCCAGGGCAAGGTTGATCTCTTTTTTGACAATTCCCTTTTCTGTTTTGCTGAACCGATCCAGGTTCTGCCGCGCCTTTTCACCTCCAAGCCGTCCCAGAGCCCACGCAGCCATCGCCCTGACACGTTCGTCAGATTCACTGTCCAGTGCTTTGATCAGGTCCGTTACAAATGCCCGGTCATGGGTATTGCCCATGACACGGGCCGTATTCATCTTCCATTGCCAAATATGATCTGAATCCATGTAAAACATGTGTGGCCAGATTTTGGATTCAAAATAGGGTTTATCCATGTGCAGCAGGTTGGGCAGGGCAAAGTCGGGTGCTTTTGTTTCAACCCTTGGATTTAAAGGCATTGCTTTGGCGAGCCACGGCGCGTTCCTTGGGCAAACATTCTGGCACCGGTCACACCCGTAGATCATTAGTCCCATGGGTTCTCTTAATTCCAAGGGAGTCAGTCCTTTGCCAAAATAGGTTAAATAAGAAATGCATTTTCTGGGATCAATGGTACCGTTTCCTTTCAACGCCCGGGTAGGGCAAGCGGCGATACAGGCATTTTTACACCAGGCAGGGCAGCCCATCTCAACGGTGGGAGTATCCGGCTCAAATTCCTTGTCAATGACAATGGCAATGGGAAGAACCCATGAACTTTTTCTGGCAACTTTATTAGAGTAGAAAAGACAATTTTTACCGAAAGTTCCCATGCCTGCCCTGGCAGCGGCAACCCGGTGCGGAAGGTTGAAAGGACATTTGGTTTTAATACCATGCTCAATCAGTTCTCCCCTGAATGACCGGATACGCTTGGCAAGACCGTCTTTTGTTACTCGATCGTCATCCAGATAACAGCGCCCGAAATGGTTTTCCATCTCTGTGGGATAGGTGTTTCGCATATAGACTTCCATGAGGACGATGACGGTTTTTGCGTTTTTAAGAATAGTTGACGGGTCTGTACCATCCATGAGGGCCAGCCCGATTTTTTCTGCCCATCCATATTCGGGTTGTCTGCCCTGCAGAAATTCTCTGTGGGTCTCAAACGGTTCGGCACTTGTGAACCCTACATCTCCAAATCCGCAGTCGTGGGCAATATCGATGATCTGTTTTTTGGTGATCTTGGTTTCACCCATGATGCCCCCCCCTTTCCGAAACGATGTTTATATTTTTGTACGAATGTACAAAAATTACATATCGTTATGCAGATGTCAATTGTTATTTGTACACTTGTACAAAATCTTTATTGAAAGGAAAAAGGCCTTGTGTTAGGCTTATTCAGCATTGGATAGGAACCAAAGAAATGAAAAAAAAGAATAAAAATGCCAAACATACACAGGCTTCCATTCTGGATGCCGCCATCCAGGTCTTTGCCCAAAAGTCGTATAATGCAGCCTCCATCAGGATGATTGCCAACCAGGGCGGTTTTGCCCATGCACTGGTGCGGTATTACTACCCCACAAAAGCAGAACTCTTTGATGCAGCCGCGCAGAAAATTTGCACAGAATTGTGCCAGGCCGCTGAAAAGGCTGTCCTTGAAGTAAGACGAATGGAACGGGCGCCCGGGTTTAATGTATATGTCAGCCGCTTAATTGAATTCTCACGGCAGCACCCGTGGTCTTTCAGGATCATCTTGTTGAACCTGTGTGCTGAAACCGTGGAAACCGTACCTGGCAGAACCCGGTTCATTAATGCGGTAGAGTCTATTCGTGAGCAGTTGATCCATCTGTTGAAATTCAATGCTTCCCATGACGAGGTCTGCCGGTTTTCAGACAGTTTTAATGCACTCTTGTTCTATTATTTGGGGACCCCTGAAAGTGCCGCCTGGCTGCTGCATCTGGATCCTGATTCCGATGAATACTTTAAATGGGTGCAACAAACACTTGTTGATATTTTTCTACCTGCCCTTGAAGGGTTGTTTTAAGCCGTTACATTTTTAAGATAGGCATTTACCCGTAAATGCACTATAAAGTATGATTGCAGTGAATACCGCTGCCGGGAGCGGTCTTTTTTTATTTAAAATCCAAGATTCCCCGGATTGTCTCTAAGGGCATTGTTGAATACCAGGGACCTATAGATGCCGCGTTTATTCATTACAATGGTTATTTCGGCAATGATTATGATTTCAGGATGCCGGACTCTTTCGCCTGAACCTGAAACCGGTCATGCAGTAGATATACCACAAGCATTTTCAAATCAGACAAAGACTTCTAAAGCTGAACCTGCCGCCTCTTCCATTGAAAATTGGTGGCGGATACTTGCAAGTGATGAACTCAACACCCTGATCGTCAAGGGATTGTCTCAAAATTATGATGTTAAAGTCAAAGAGGCCAAGGTGGCACAGGCCAGTGCCACTCTTGAAAAAGAAAAAGCCGCGCTAAAGCCGTCTTTGGATTATTCATTTGGCGGAGAAAAAGGGCATACCCGCACCAAAAAAAGCGGCCAGGGAACAGTTTCCGGCGGTACCCACTCATGGGATGCCTCTCTTAGCGCAGATTATACCTTAGACGTTTGGGGGCAGATTAGTGCGGCAGTTAAAGCCCGCACCCTTGAGCTTGAAGCCGCCCGCCAGGATTTAAATGACACCTCCCTTGAGTTGTCTGCCGATATCGCAGAGACCTGGGTGAACATTGTGGCCGTACGTACCGGAAAAATGGTGCTTCAAAAGCAGATCGAAATCAACCAGACTCATCTTGAGCTTCAAAAACTTCGATTTTTAAATGGGAGGGCCAGTGCACTGGATGTCTCCCAGCAAAGGGAGGCCCTGGCCCAGGCCCTGTCCTCAATGCCGCTTCTTGAAAAAGAAGAGGGACAGCTTCTCAATTCTTTAGGGTACCTTTTGGGCGAAACCCCAGGGCTTGACATGAACATTACTACCCAAGAGTTGCCTGAAATGTTGTTTCAGCCTCAACCGGGCATACCTGTAGACCTTCTTGAAAACAGGGCAGACATCAGGGCTGCCAGAGAGCGGTTAGAGGCGTCAAGACAGGAAGTTGAAGAAGCAAAGGCCGACATGATGCCAAGCTTTACCCTGTCTGCCTCTGCATTGTTTTCAAGCGGCAGCTTGGATCTGCTGTTCCAAAACTGGGTCGCCTCTTTGGGAGCGGCCCTGGCAGGTCCTTTATTTGACGGCGGTCTGCGCCAGGCGGAAGTAGAGCGGACAAGAGCTGTGGTTCAAGAGGATCTCAACCTGTATGCCCGCACCATATCAAATGCCATCCTTGAAGTAGAAGACAGTCTTGTGGGCATTGACCGGCAACTGGAGTACGTCAAGCGGCTGGAACAGGAACTTGAAACAGTGAGGCTGACACTAAAAGATGCCCGGGTCCAGTACCTGAACGGGCAAAGCAGCTATCTGAACTATTTAACGGCCTGGGCCCGCATTGAAAGTCTCGAGCGTCAGCTTGTCAGCGAGCGGGCCAATTATGTCAAGGAACGTATCACCCTTCACAGGGTAATCGGGTGGAACGACCCCGTTTTAAAGACGACCGAAATTCAACCCAATGCCGGAGCTAAATAAGCGATGAATGAACCCAAACAAAAAAGATCCCTGGTCGCAACCTTTTTAAAGATTGTCCTGCCTCTATGCCTTATTGCCGGCGGTGTGTATGGAAACCAGTTCTACAAATCCAAAAAAATGGATATCAAACGTAAACCAAAGCCAAAACCTGTTATGGCGGTTGAAACTGTGAAGATGGTTCCGGAAAGTTATACTTCACAAATACGGGTCATGGGCACTGTTTTGCCTGACAGGGAGGTGGTGCTCAAAGCCCAGGTATCCGGCCGGGTGGTCAACGTGTCACCTAAATTTGTCCAGGGTGGACTTATTCCTCAGGGAGAAATTTTGGTTCAGGTCGAGCAAGCAGATTATAAATTGGCGGTAGATAAGGCCCAAAGTGCCTTGGACAAGGCATTGGCCGACCTTGAAATTGAAAAGGGGCAACAGCATATTGCAAGAGAAGAACTCAAACTGATCACCCAGCTATCTCCGGAAGGGGTAAAAGAGACAAGCCTTGCCCTGCGAAAACCCCAGCTTGAACAGGCAAAGGCAGAAGTGGCAAGTGCCAGGAGTGATTTGGAAAATGCCCGGTTGGATCTAAAACGAACTCAAATCCGTGTTCCTTTTCATGCCCTGGTTCTTGAAAAACATGTGGATCTTGGCTCCATGGCTGCTGCCCAGGAGTCACTTGCCACACTTGTGGATGTAACCCAGTACCGTGTTGAAGTGCAGGTCCCCTTAGATCGGTTGAGCCGGATTAAAATTCATGAAACAAAAGGTAGTCCGGCCCGCATCCGATCACTTTACGCAGACCATGAATGGCCGGGGCAGGTGAGCCGGGCAACAGGGAAGGTTACCGGGCAAAGCCGGATGGCCGGGGTGATTATCCAGGTTCCTGACCCACTAGGGCTTGCTTCAGAAAACAACGGGTCTCCCCTGCTTTTGGACGACCATGTGGAAGCCCTGATCCAGGGAGAAGTTTTTGAAAATGTATATGCATTGCCGCGAGTCCTTGTACGTGAAAACTCAACCCTTTGGGTTTATGATAACGGCCGCCTTCAGATTCGTCAGATAAAGCCTGTCTGGAAAGAAGACGACAGGGTATTCCTTCAATCCGGCATTCAACCCGGTGATCTGATAATTACTTCGGATATTCCTGTTCCAGTACCGGGTATGGCCCTGGTTCTTGATCCGGGAGAGCGGTCATGAGCAAAAAAGCTTCAGCAAAAGGCCCTATTGCATGGATGGCAGGTAATTCAGTTGCTGCAAACCTGCTTATGGCCGTGCTTCTTGTCGGTGGCCTTTATATGGGATTCAACATCAAGCAGGAGGTATTTCCCGATTTCAGCCTGGACATGGTCAATATTACCATTCCATATCCTGGCGCTAGCCCTGAAGAAGTGGAAAGCGGCATTGTACTTGCCGTAGAAGAGGCTATCCAGGATCTTGAGGGCATTGATGAAATACAGGCAAATGCAAATGAAGGAGCCGCTTCTATCACTGTGGAAGCTCTTGAAGGGGTAGATGTCAACCAGCTTTGGCAGGAGATCAAAAGCGAGGTTGACCGGATCGACACCTTTCCGGATGAAGCCGAAGACCCGGTGATTGTTATAGCGGACAGGCAGCGGGAGGTGATACGTCTGGCGCTGTATGGCGATGTCCCTGAAACCACCATGCGCAAGCTGGCTGACGATATCAGGGACCGGTTCCTGGCAGATCCTGGGATTACACAGGTGGACCTTGAAGGAGTCAGGGAAAGAGAGATCCATGTAGAGATCCCAAGTCAGACTCTAAGGCGGTATGATCTGACTCTTGCAGAAGTTGCCCAGGCCATATCCCGGGCATCGGTTGAGCTTGGCGGCGGTGCCATTAAAACAGGTGCCGGAGACATCCTGCTTCGGGTAAAGGACCGAAAGGATTATGCCCGCCAGTACGCCAAACTTCCTATCCTTACCCAGGAAGACGGCTCCAGGGTTGTTCTCGGTGATATTGCAAATGTGGTTGAAGGGTTTGAAGAGTCAGACAACTGGGCAACGTTTAATGGTAAACGGGCCGTTACAATTGCAATTTACCGCGTGGGGGAGCAGACACCTACACAGGTGGCTGAAATATCCAAGAAACTGGTCACTGAAATTGATGCCACACTGCCTGACGGTGTGCGTTTAAGTGTGGTAAGGGACCTGTCCAAAATTTTTGCCCAGCGTGCTGATTTACTGCTGAGAAATGCTTATATCGGGCTTAGCCTTGTGTTCCTTTTTCTGGCCATTTTTCTGGAAATCCGACTGGCCTTTTGGGTGAGTTTAGGAATTCCCATCTCTTTTCTGGGCTCTTTTCTGTTTTTAGCTCCTACCAGTTTTACCATCAACATGGTCAGCATGTTTGCTTTTATAGTAACTTTAGGGATCGTAGTGGATGATGCTGTTGTCGTGGGTGAGAATATTTATTTTTTCAGGCGCCAGGGCCTGCCCTACATGGAAGCTGCAATCCGTGGGGTAAAGGCCATTGCCATGCCCGTGACATTTTCAGTCATCACCAATATGGTCACTTTTGTCCCCTTGTTATTTATCCCGGGGATCATGGGAAAAGTATTTAAAACCATGCCCTTGGTTGTAATAGCTGTTTTTGGTGTCTCTTTGATCGAAAGTCTTTTTATTCTTCCGGCCCATCTTAGCCATCAGTCAAAACCGTTGTTTTTCCCGCTGAACATCCTGGAAAAATGGCAGGGTAAATTTTCCATCGGCTTTGAAAAATTTGTACGCACTGTTTATGGAAATCTGCTGGCAAAACTTTTAAACTGGCGATATGCGGTAATTGCCTTTGGTGTGGCCCTGCTCATGATTACGGCAGGGTATGTGTCATCCGGACGCATGGGTATGGTCCTGTTTCCCAAAACCGAATCGGATTTTGCCTTTTGCGAAACTGAACTGCCCTACGGTACACCTGAAAAGCGGATCCGGGAGGTGGAAGCACGGCTTGTTGCAACTGCAGGCCAGGTCGTATCTGAAAACGGTGAAGAAAAGCTATCCACAGGTATTTTTTCCTGGGTTAATAATAACAATATCCGGGTGAGAATCTATCTTACCCCCCCTGAAGTCCGCCCCATGTCTACGGCTGAAGTAACGCGGTTGTGGCGCGAAAAGACCGGGCAAATCCCTGGTGTGGAAACCATGGGGTTTGATGCCAGCAGAGGTGGTCCAGGGTCAGGGAAAAGCCTGACTGTAAGTCTCAACCACAGGGACAAGGATCTTTTAGACAGAGCAGGTGAGGACCTGGCTAAGAGTTTGGCAGAGTATCCCATTGTACAGGATATTGATGACGGGTCAGCAAAGGGAAAACGGCAGTTTGATATAACATTGAGTGAAGCGGGCCGCCGTATGGGACTGACCTCCAGGGAGGTTGGGAATCAAGTCAGGCATTCTTTTCAGGGTATCGAAGCCGTTAAAAACCAGCGGGGACGAAACGAAGTGACTGTTCGTGTCCGTCTGGAAAAAGAGGAGCGAGTCTCTGAAGCGACCTTTGAAGAACTGGTGCTCCAGGCCCCGCAAGGGGAAATTCTGCTTCGGGATGCTGTGGAAACAATTACCGGAAGAGCATATACCACCATTAAGCGGACCAATGGAAAACGTGAGATCCTGGTTACGGCCAATGTCCGGCCCCCGTCACAGGCGGAAAATGTACTCCAGGATATGAAGCAGGATATTTTACCGGCCCTGGTCGCCCAATATCCGGGCCTGACATACGGATTTAAAGGAAAGCAGGCAGACATAAGAGAAAGTATCACGGCCTTGCTCAGGGGATTGGGCGGGGCTTTGCTCTGTGTGTTTGCTTTGCTTGCCATTCCGTTCAGAAGTTATTTTCAACCGCTGATTATCATGTTTTGCATTCCTTTTGGCATGATTGGGGCAATTGTCGGGCATGTTATCATGGGGTATTCGTTGTCCGTCATGAGTCTGTTCGGTCTTGTTGCCATGACAGGCGTAGTGGTGAACGATTCCTTGGTACTCATAGACTTTGCCAACCGCAGGGTCAGAAAAGGGGTTCCGGTCTTTTTTGCCATCCAGTCTGCAGGCATCCAGCGGTTCAGGCCCATTCTTTTAACGACACTTACCACCTGCGGGGGGCTTGCCCCCATTATTACCGAGACATCAAGACAGGCAAGGTTTCTTATCCCAATGGCGATATCGCTGGGCTTCGGTATTCTTTTTGCCACTTTGATTACCCTGGTGCTGGTGCCTTGCCTTTACCTGGTTTTGGAAGATATAAAAGCTATTTTTACTTCATCTCAGACTGAAGAGCAGGTTCAGACCGTACCCGGACCCCAGGCAGAAAATTTAGAATAACTACTTTTTTTTAATGGAGAATTTCATTATAATTCAAAAAGTCAAAGAACGTTTGACCGGCCTGAGTTTTATCTTGATACTGTTCTGACGCAGCCTGATTTCACAATTGTAATATATTGTTGAACCCAAACCGTTGAGTAAAAAGGAAAACCAAATGAATCCTGTTATTGATGCGTTAACGTTTCGCCATGCGTGCAAGAAATTTGACCCGGAAAAGAAAATTACTGAAAAAGACCTGAATACTATACTGGATGCGGCCTGCATGTCTCCATCATCCTTTGGCATGGAGGCTTGGAAATTCCTTGTTCTGGAATCAGAAGATATCCGGAAAACCATCCGCCCAGCCTGTTGGGATCAGGCCCAGGTTACTGACTCCAGCCATGTGATCGTCATCCTGGCACGACCGTCACTTGCAAGCCTTTACGACACCTATGTCCTTGATAATTTCCAGCGCCGCGGCCTGCCCGAAGATATGACAAAAGCTTACGTTGAGAGATACAAGAGCTATCTTGACACTGAAGTGCGTCCAATAATGTCCGAATATGCATGGGTGTCAAAGCAATGCTACATAGCCCTTGCCAATATCATGACCTGTGCTGCATCAATGGGGATTGATACCTGTCCCATGGAAGGATTTGAAAAGGACCGTGTAGAAGAACTTCTGGACATAGATACCGATGAATACCAGGTCGCTGTATTGGTGGCTTTAGGATACCGGGCAGGCGAGCAGACACCCAGGCGACGGCATGACCGTGATAGGCTGGTGGAAATCCGCTGATTCAAACCGTCCGGCAGCCCAGGCAAACTTCACTGCCGCGGGAGGGCTAACTTATGTAGTTTTGGTCATTACGCTCGTTTATCCTAAGAAACGGCTGCCGTATTTTTCAATAAAAAATACGCCTGATGCCTTTTTCTTAGGACAAACGAGCTGGTATCTATACCTGATAAACCTGCTTTAGCGGGGATAAAAAAGGAGGACCTATGGAAGGACCACGTATCCTTGTGGTGGATGACGAACTGGTTATCCGGGAATCCCTTGCCGGATGGCTGCGCCGGGACGGATATCATGTAGATACCCTTGAAAGCGGGGAAGCTGCTGTAGAAGCTCTTAAAACCCAAAGCTTTGATGTTATTCTCCTTGATATCCAGATGGACGGCATGACTGGTATGGAGGTGCTGGCCCATGTTAAAGAGGAGTACCCGGATATTGATGTCATTATGATCACAGCTTTCGGGTCCGTGCCGTCTGCGGTGCAGGCCATGAAGTCCCATGCCTTTGATTATCTTCTAAAGCCCTTTGACCCGGATGAGTTGGGTGTACTGATCAAAAAACTGATGGACCACAGGGCCAGAAAGCGGGAAAACACCTATTTAAAGGAGACCTTTGAGGAACAGTCAAGGTTTGAGAGCATGATCGGGCAGTCCAGGGCCATGCAAAAGGTCTTTTCCCTGATCCGGGACATGGGGGATACTGACGCCACGGTACTTATTACCGGAGAAACAGGGTCAGGCAAGGGGCTGGCTGCCAAAGCCATTCATTCTCATTCAAATCTCAGGGACGGTCCCTTTGTGGCCGTAAACTGCGGCGCCATTCCCCCCCATATCATGGAAAGCGAATTGTTCGGCCATAAAAAGGGGGCCTTTACCGATGCTAAAGAAACCCGAAAAGGACGCCTTGAACTTGCTCGTGGAGGTACCTTGTTTCTTGACGAGATCGGTGAAATTTCAATGCGCATGCAGATTGATCTGCTCCAGGTCCTGGAGGACAAAATCTTTTACAAGGTGGGCGGCACCCAACCCTTAACTGCGGATTTCAGGGTAATTGCAGCCACTAATGCAGATCTGGTTCAGGCCATAAAAGACAGGACATTCAGGGAAGATCTGTATTACCGGTTGAACGTTATTACCCTTTCAATGCCCCCTTTGCGGGACCGACGTGAGGACATTCCGCTGCTGGCCAATCATTTCCTTGAAAAATTTACCCGAGAGGTCAACAGGGGAGTTGAACGCATCGCAAGAGATGCCATGGATGAACTTATGCTCCATGACTGGCCCGGCAATGTCAGGGAATTATCCAATGCCATAGAACGTGCCGTAGTCGTATGTAAAACAAAGACTATCACCGCTTACGACCTGC
>JAKSAU010000864.1 GCA_022361535.1 Desulfobacterales bacterium | reverse complement strand
TTGTGTTCTTTGTTATCAATTTCTATCAAGTGACTTGTATCAATGACAGTATATAGCCCATCCAAATACAGATGAAATTCTAAAAGGGGAGAGGTCATGTGCTCAGGAACAGGGACGGGTATTCAGCACCGCTGCATTCTACTATGAATCAGTCCGATTTTTTCCACAGTTTTTACAAATTCCGTCTATACGGACTTCCACCTTTTCAATCTGACCCGGAAAGGTTTTCTTGAAGGCTTCCATATCAACACTAAGGCTTTCAGGGCTTAAACAATCCATCTGCCCGCAGCTTTTGCAGTAAAAATGGGGATGAGGGGCATGGTGACTGTTGGGGGCGAGACCATAATAAAAGGCTCTTCCACCTGTACTGATTCTTTCAACAACACCGTGATCCACTAAAAGATCCAGTATACGGTATACGGTCACACGGTTAATGCTGCTGCTGCGGTCTAGCGTATTGAAGATGTCTTTGGCAGACAGCGGAAAGCTGTTGTTACCAACGACTTCCAGTACCCGTATCCGGTTGTTGGTCGTACGGAGGTTCGCACTGGATAATAATTCTTCATAATTGCACTGATGACACATGTGCTCCCCTTTGTTTATTTTTCTTTTATGATTTTCCCATTGAAGAAAAAGCGGTCGATCAATAGAGAAATCATGAAAGCTGACCCGGAGACCATGATAATGGATGCGCCGGATGTTAAATTAAATTGGTAGGACAGCCATAACCCTAAAAGGGTGAAGACAGATCCGAGAAAACTTGAGGCTACCATCATCTGGGCCAGTGATTTGGCATATTTTTCAACAATGAATGGCGGAATAGTTAACAGGGCGATGACTAATATGAGACCCACCACCTGAATGACCAGAACAATGGTGACTGCCAGCATGCCAATCAAACCGAAATAAAGCGCTTTTACCTGAACTCCTCTGATCTTTGCAAATTCCTCATCATAAGACATGGCCAGAAGATCAGGATAAAAGAAAAAGACAAGGACCGTAATAACAATACCGACAACGGTCATGACCGCCAGATCTGATGATGGAACGGTCAGGATACTGCCGAACAGATAACTCATGAGGTCCACATTGTAACCAGGCGTTAGATCCAAAAGGATAATACCAAATGCCATGCCAACCGCCCAGATCACCCCCACAATTGTATCAGCCCGGTGCTTAACCGTATGGCTGACGGCTGCCATGAGCAGGGCAGCGGCAAGGGAAAAGCCAATGGTAACCGGTAAAAAAGGCCACTTAAAATAAAATGCAAGTCCGATGCCGCCGTATGCCGCATGTGCGATACCGCCGGAAAGGAATACGATCCGGTTGACTACCACAAGCGTCCCGATGACACCGCAGACAATACTGGCAAGCAGCCCGGCAATCAAAGCGTTTTGCATGAAGTCAAACTGTAGCGCTTCAATCATGGGCCTCCTCCTTGTGTGGGGCTAATACCCTGTGAGGGAAGCCGTGAGCGACCAATTCAACCGGACAGGTTTCCTCTACTGTGCAGGAATACATGGTCTCAAGCATATCTCCTGTAATTTCAGCATGATCGTGGTAATGCAGCCGCTTGTTCACGCAGGCCACGGCATTCACATACCGGGAAATGACCAGCAGGTCGTGGCTGACCACCAGGATGGTGATGTCTTTGTTCAGTTTAGCCAAAAGTTCGTAAAAATCAGCCTGGCCTTTGGTATCGATACTGGCGGTGGGTTCATCTAAGAGCAAAAGTTCCGGGTTGCTGACAAGCGCTCTTGCTATGAGCACCCGCTGACGCTGCCCGCCTGATAATGTCCCGATTTTCTTTTTTGCATAGTTGCCCATCTCTAATCGCTCCAGTGCTTCCAAGGCTTCTTTTTTACATTTCGCCTGGTTTCGGTTGAATCTTTTTTTGGGGTCAAAAGCACCCATCAAGACCACATCAAGCGCTGAAATTGGGAAACTCTGATTCATATGTACATTCTGGGGTACATATCCGATACTGGAAGCTGTCTGTCCCGGGGATTTTCCATTTATACGGACGCTTCCCCCGCTAGGCGCGAGAAGACCTAACATTAATTTCAGCAAAGTCGTCTTCCCACCCCCATTGGGCCCGATTATGGCCAAAAAATCTTGTTCCTTGACACATAAATTCACAGCTTCAAGTATCGGTTCTCCTGAATATGCAAAATCAAGATTCTTAATATCTACAATCGACATGTGACTCCATTGTTATCTAAGCGCGTCTTTAAATTTTTGGGCGATCATACGTAGATTGGCCATCCAATCTGTGGCCAGGGGATCTGCAAACGCCACCTGTCCTCCGATTTCACTGGCAATAGTCTTAGCACTTTTGGTCGAAAACTGGGGCTGGACAAAAATGACCTTGATACCTTCTTCCTTTGCATGCTTGATTAATTCTTTCAATTGAGCCGGTTTGGGATTTTTACCTTCAATTTCAATAGGAACCTGTGAGAGTCCATAATCGTGAGCAAAATACCCCCATGCAGGATGAAACACCATGAACTGCATCCCTTTTTTAACTGATAAAATTTCTTTCAACTCTTTGTCAAGGGCATCAATCTGGGTAACGAATGAGTGGTAATTTGCCTCATACTCTTTTTTATGTGATGGGTCCGCTGCCTGGAGTGCCTTTAGAATGGTTTTTACCTGAATTTTAACCAAAGCGGGAGAAGTCCAGATATGAGGATCAAGACCGGTATGGTCGTGATGGTCTTCATCCTTATGTGCTTTTTCATCGTGATGTTCACCTTCATGGTGCCCCTCATGATGTTCGCCATCATGATGATCCTTTTCATCATGGTGTTCACCATCGTGATGCTCTCCGTCATGGTGTCCATCCTCATGTTCGGCATCGTGATGCTCCTCTTCATGGTGGTGATGTGCTGCCATGGCTATTTTTTCAATGCCATGATCCGTATGAACCACTTTCATATTTGGATTGGCAGAAGAGATTTTTTTCAGCCACGTATTTTCAAAAGGGACACCAATAGAAAAATAGAGCTTTGCTTTTGAAAGCTCTGCCATCTGCCTTGGCTTGGGTTCGTAAGTGGCGGGACTTGCACCCGGTTTGACCATGATGTTTACATCAACCATATCTTTGCCAATTTGTTGAACAAAGTATTTTTGAGGTACAATACTGACAAACACCGATAATTTTTCAGCAGCATTAGCTGAACCAAATGAAAGAATCGTTAGTAGAGTTATTAACATCAGTCGCTTATTCATTTTCTATTTCTCCTTAATTTGGGTTTTAAAAGCATAGATTAACAATTTGAGAGCATAATTTGTAACATAGTTGCATTTTTATTTATGACAAGGTTTAATTTCTGATATATTTTTGATTCTTATCGTGAATAAAAACGAGCTGATATGATTAATCCGTTGCCTAAGGCAAAAAAAAGCGTGTTGAAACTAAGTATACAACACGCCTTTGTCATTTTTGAGTTGGTTTACTTGTCTTTTAAGCCCATCTCTTTACCACAGCAGGATAGGGGAACTGTGCAACAACCATCTGCTCCCGGTTTACAGGTGCAGGTTTTTTTTACCTCTAACTCAAGTCCACAGGCGTCACAATAATAAACATCCCCTTCTTTCATGTCACAACAGTTTGCCATGTTAAAACTCCTTTTATTCTTTTGGTTTTAAAAATAATCGAATAAGCAAATAAGTGTGCTACTATGCTATGCAATTTATTTACATTTGTTGATGAATGCAAGAATTATTTAAAATATGCAATTATTTTAATGCTTTTCTATTCCAGCTATCACAGATACTGATTCTTAGAACACGTTTATCACCTGAAGGTGTTTTCTTGTTCGGTAAAACTTTTAAAATAATCTATAGTTCTGATAATGTTGACTCAACTGATATCGGTAAAATATTTGTTAAATACAGTATTGTATAATCATCATTAAAAAATGGTAGTTCTATATGGTTGGCGTTTATGGTTTGGAATTTTGATCCTGTACTGATTTCATTTTTTAAATTCAATATACATTGGTATGGCGTTTTATTCGCTTCAGCCATTTTGATTGGCTTTCAAATCATGAGGCGATTATATCTTAACGAAAGAGTATCTATTGAATCATTAGACGCTTTATTGATTTATTGTGTTGTGGGAATTCTTATAGGAGCAAGGTTAGGTCATTGTCTTTTCTATGATCCTCAATATTATTTTACCAATATATTCAAAATATTTGCCATATGGGAGGGTGGTCTCGCCAGCCATGGTGGTGGAATCGGTGTTGCCGCAGCTGTTTTTTTCTATGCAAAAAAATATAAAGTCAAATTACTTTGGATACTTGACAGGCTTGCCATTCCAACTGCCTTATTCGGTTTTTTTGTCAGAATAGCAAATTTTCTGAACTCAGAGATATTAGGTAAAGCATCAAACGTACCTTGGGCAATCGTCTTTAAACGTATAGATGATATTCCCAGGCATCCCGTACAACTGTATGAATCATTCGTATATCTTTTTGTTTTTGTATTATTATCTGTTTTATATAGATTCACAAAAATGAAAGAATAATCAGGTGTTTTACTGGGTGTTTTTTTGTGCACAATTTTCAGTGCAAGATTTTTACTTGAATTTTTTAAAGAGAAACAAGCCGTTTATGAAATCGGACTATTTTTAACAACAGGTCAAATGCTGAGTATTCCTTTTTTATTAGTGGGGATCTGTTTGTTAATTTTACCGAAACTTAAGCGTTGATTATGTTTATCAGCTATCACTATATAAAAAATAGAGTACATTCAGAGATTCTAAATCATCTTTATCTGGTTTAGAAAGATTAGGCGACTTTTGTAATTTCCATAGGTCTGGATCTGACCCAGGTTTTTTTGAGATGACGGAAAATATCTTTAGGCATACCTTCAGGTAGATCTACCATTGAAAATTCCTTTTTTATGGTCACCCCTGAGATAAATTTGCTCTCCAATCCGGCTTCATTGGAAATCGCCCCAACTATATCCCTGGCTTTTACCCCGTGCCGGCGGCCCACTTCAATACGGTAACGCTCCATACCCTTTTTAAGGGGGCGGACATCCGGAAGCTGGGTTGGTTGAGATTGAGTGGAACCTTTCTGAGTTTTATTCTTTTTGGGCGGTTTGGTATCTTGATGGTCTTGCTTGCCTTTTTTTTCAAGGAGGAAGGGCGTATCACCATGGACCATTTTGCCCAATGCCGCGGCAACTGCAGTCAATGAAATGTTGTTGTCCCTGGCGTATTCTGTTGCCATTTTTTCAAATATTTCCAGATCAGGAGCATCTAATGCCGTGGTGATGGCTGCTTTAAAATCCTTAATCCGTTTTTTGTTAATGGTTTTGTTGGAAGGCGGCATGATCTGTTCGATTTTCTGCCCTGTGGCTTTTTCCAACTTCCGAATCATCCACCTTTCCTTGGGATGGACAAACAATAGGGCATCTCCGGTTCGTCCTGCTCTCCCTGTTCTACCGATCCTGTGGATATACGGTTCTGTCTTGTCCGGCATATCATAGTTGATCACGTGTGAAATCCGGTCCACATCCAATCCACGGGCAGCCACATCCGTTGCCACAAGGATATCTATTCGGTTATTTTTTAACCGGTGAATGGTTTTTTCCCTGGCTGCCTGTGCCATATCCCCGTTCAGGGTTTCAGCGCGAAATCCTTTATCCTCAAGAACCTTGCAAACCGAAAGCGTGGCGGCTCTTGTTCTGACAAATACAATCACCCCGTTAAATTCTATACCGTCAAGAAACCGGACCAAAGCATGGTCTTTCCTGCAGCCTTTCACCAGCCAGAACTGTTGAGAAATGGTTTCCAGTCCCTGGTTACCGGATTGAATTGTAATTGTTTCAGGAGTATCAAGGTATTTTTGAGCTATTTTTTTGATAGGGCCGGGCATTGTCGCCGAGAACAGGGCTGTCTGGGTGTTATCCGGGGTATGTTCAAAGATCCATTCCACATCTTCGATAAATCCCATGTGAAGCATTTCGTCAGCTTCATCCAGGACTTTGCAGAACAGGTCTTGTAGTGATATGGTTTTCTTTCGGATATGATCCATGAGTCGTCCCGGCGTTCCCACAACAATATGGACACCTTTTTTTAAGCGATTGAGTTGGACGCCAAAACTTTGGCCGCCATAGATGGGCAGAACGCTTAAACCGTTTAATTCTCTTCCCAAAGATTCAAACTCTTTGGCTACCTGGATGGCAAGTTCCCGCGTCGGAGTCAATACCAGGACTTGAGGGCGCCTGCACTCAAGGTCAATGCGGGAGAGCAAAGGAAGGGCAAAGGCGGCTGTTTTACCTGTGCCGGTTTTGGCCTGGCCGATAAGATCACACCCTTGGGATAAAATGGGAATGGCTTTGTCCTGGATAGGCGTGGGGGTCACAAAACCAGCCTGTTTTACGGCAGATTGGATCGGAAGACTTAAGGGCAACAGGGCAAACCCGTTTTCGGGTGTAATATTGTTACTCATTGGGTAATGGAAATCCTTGTGGGAAAATTATTCGGCCTGACAGTTTTATCTGCCTGGATAGGTTAAAAAGGATGCTACACTATAGGAAAAAATCCATATTGGCAAGAACTATTTGAAATTTTTAAGAAAAAAAGGTAAGCGCGCATCAATAGAAGGGGGTATCTCATATACAGATACCGACCCGCTTCTAAAGGCAAACGAGACTGCCTGCCAAAATTATATACAATAGCTTGGGCATAGATAAATCCTTTCCGGTAGATCCTTTCTGGACGTTGGATGGTTTATCATGTATCTATAAATGTTTGTTGGTATAACCAATAATAAAGAGGGAGAGCAAAATGAAAATTCTGGGTATTTCCGGCAGTTCAAGAAAAGACGAAACTTCCGGTGTAATGAAAGTTGTAAAAACCGTTTTGGAGAACACGGGTTGCGATTATGAACTGGTTTCCCTGAGAGGTAAAACAATAGGCGGCTGCATTGCCTGCCTTGGATGTGTCAAAGATAATATCTGCAAAGTCAAAGATGACCTGACACCTTTAAGGGATAAGATTGTTGAGGCAGATGCCTATGTTATTGGTTCGCCAAATTATTATGCAACAGTCAATGCTCTTACCCACGCGCTTTTGGAACGTTGGTTTCAGTTCAGGCACCAGACGGGTCGGACCCTTTGGGGTAAACTTGCGGTGGCTGTCGGAGTCGGGGGAACAACAGGGGACGCACCTGCTGATCAGCTTGAAAAATTTTTTATGTATAATTTTATTGAAACTGTGGCTAAGGTCCAGGGGCAGGGAGCAGCTTCATGTTATACCTGTGGATTTGGAGAAACCTGTCAAGTGGGAATTCCCAATATGATTCACGGACCTGGGGTTAAAATTACAGACAACATCATTCCGGATGTGGCAAAGCAGGAAGATGTCATGGCTGCGGCAGCAGATGCTGGGAAACTTCTCGGCCGGCGATTGACGGACGGGCATGACAGAACCGCAGTAGCCCAGGCAGTACAGGAAAAGATGATGGCCATGTTCGGCCAGACAGTCTGAATTTTAATATTCTTAAACCGGGATTCGTTAGATTACCCGGCTTGTTGCGTTTAGGACATTTCTTTTGGACTGGAATAGTTTTTACGGTGGTATCTCCTTTATTTCGGGCATGGCCATCATGGGCCTTGGGATCTATTTGATCCACGAATGGCAGAATAAAGGAGCCAGACATCTTATTTTTTTATTGGCTGCATCCAGTATTTGGTGTGTCACCTATGGCATGGAACTGCTAAGCTCGGATCTATCTACAAAGCTGATCTGGGTCAGGCTTGAATATTTTGGTGCAGGAACCGTTGCATTGTTGTTGTGCAGGTTTATTCTTGTTACCACGGGTAAGCTTGCTTTGTTGCCCCGATGGGTGGTAAATGGCTTATGGGTCATACCAATAATCATCATTGCGTCGGCCTTTACGAACCAATGGCATCACTTGTTGTGGCGGGATGCCTGGCTTGTAATAAAACCGGGCATCCAGTCCGTACAATATGACCGCGGCCCTTTTTTCTGGCTCCATACAGCTTATTCCTATGTGTTAATTCTAACCGGATTTCTTGTCTTGGTTAAAGAGGCTATAACCTCTACAGGAACCCACAGAATGCAGGTACTGGTGATGCTTCCGGGTATTACTGTACCGTGGGTTGTCAATTGGATTTATCTTGGCGGTATTGAGAATGCCTCATATATTGATCTTAGCCCTGTGGCTTTTGTGGTGACCTGCATGTTTTTTGCTCTGGGCCTTTACCGTTACCATTTGCTTAATCTGATTCCGTTGGCCCATGAAGCAGTGATGGACGGGCTCGGAGACCCGGTAATTGTCATGGATATGGATGAGCGGGTGGCTGAGGTGAATCAGGCGTGTGTTAATGCTTTTAACCTGGATCGGTTTCCGGGAAGGCGCGAACCGATGAAGGAAATTTTCCCTGGTGTTTATGATGTGGTTAAGCGCTCCAGAGGAAGACACGCCATTGAATTTGAGATGGCCATGGATCTGACAGGCAGGCAAACCCGTCTTTGGCATATTCGTATTTCACCTCTATGGGGACGAAAGCGAATCCAGAGTGGTTGGCTGGTTGTTCTAAGGGATATCACGGATGAAAAAAAAGGGGAAAAGGCCCTTCGAAATGCCAAGGATTATGTGAAAAGCATCATTAATTCAATGCCTTCCATGCTGATCGGGGTAGATCGCAAAGGGGTGGTGACCCAGTGGAATCATGGTGTGTGCCAGGTGACGGGTGTCTCAGAAATCCAGGCCGCGGGAATGATGCTGACCAAAATATTTCCCCAAATGATTCCTTTTAAGAATGATTTGTCTAAGGCAATGAAAACCAGGGAAATCCAGAGGCGGGAAAAACAGGTTTTAGCCCTGGACAACCATAACCTGATCGTAGATATCATCATTTTCCCGGTAACATCACAAACCACTCCAGGGGCTGTGATTCGTATAGACGATATAAGCGAGCAGACAAAAATCAGAGAAATGATCATCCAATCGGAGAAAATGATGTCTGTGGGTGGGCTGGCAGCAGGCATGGCCCACGAAATAAACAATCCTTTGTCCGGTATGATTCAAAATATTTTAGTGATTAAGAATAGGTTGTCCCGTAAACTTCCCGGTAATTTGGAGGTGGCAGGCAAACATGGTATCGACCTTGACCGGCTCAAGGGGTATATGAAGGACCGCAAGATCTTCTATATGCTGGACCAGGCAGTGGATGTCGGCGGAAGGGCGGCAAAAATAGTTGACAACATGCTTTCTTTTTCCAGAAAGCATGACAAAGAGCGGTCCAGCCATTCTATTCCTGAAATTGTGGATGCTGCTGTTTCTTTATTGGAAAATGATTTTAATCTGAAAAGATATTATGATTTCAAAACCATCGATATAATAAGGAAAGCCCAGGATGATTTGCCCCTGGTACCCTGTGAAAAAAGTAAAATTCAACAGGTCATATTCAATATCCTGAAGAACGGGGTCCAGGCCATGACCCTCAATAACCGAGATAATAAAGAAGAGCCAAAATTCGTGATTCGATATTTTCTTGACGGTAAAATGGCCGGGGTCGAAATTAAGGACAATGGGCCTGGCATAGAGGAGGAAACTCGCAAACGGATTTTTGAACCATTTTTTACTACCAAATCAGTTGGTACCGGCACGGGCCTTGGCTTGTCAGTCTCTTACTTTATCGTGGTGGAAAATCATAAAGGCGAATTAACTGTCGATTCAAATCCAGGACAGGGTGCTTCCTTCACAATTAAACTTCCCCTGGGTTGATGATACCCGTTTCAGTGTTATAGTCTTAAAAAATTATGAAAATCCCGATTGATAGACTCATCATACGAAAATCAGCATTGATTTTAAATCAACGTTTTTTGAATTAGGCACACTTTATTTCAAGATGGCAGAATTAGATTTACCCCTTCGGTTTTCATCAACCTGGTAATAGACTCTGGCGGCATTTGGTCCGTAACCAGGGTATGAATTTCGGATAGATTCCCAAGTTTAACCATGGCGTTGCGCCTGAACTTAGAATGATCTGCGACCAAAATCACCTTACGGGCATTGTCTATTATGGCCCGGGCCACGTTTACCTCCATAAAATCAAAATCCAGAAGGGTACCGTCAGAATCAATGCCGCTGATTCCGATAATACCGATATCTGTTTTAAACTGGCGGATGAACTGGATGGCAGCATCGCCTGTAATTCCGTTGTCCTTGGCTCTTACAATGCCTCCGCTGACCATGACCTGGAAGTCTTCATTTCTGCCCATGACAGCAGCGATATTAAGGTTGTTGGTGATTATCTTCAGTTTGGTATGGAAGATGAGTGCCCGTGCAACCTGTTCAGTAGTGGTACCAATATTGATGAATAGAGAAGAATTGTCCGGCACCAGGACAGCGGTGGCCCTGGCAATTTCTTTTTTTTCCGCCTGCAGCAAATTTTTTCGCTGGGTGTAGGCCAGGTTCTCTGTTGATCCGGTCGGGCCAGCACCCCCATGGTATCTGGCCAACCTGCCTTCCCGGTCAAGGGTATTTATGTCCCGTCGAATTGTTTGGGGGGTGACCTTGAACTGTCTGGCCATCTCCTCCACAGTGGCAAATCCTGTTTCCTGGACAAGCTGAACAATGAGGTCTTTTCGACGGGTCATTGGGGTCTGTTTCCGGGCCATTAATACTCCTGTTTAAAAATGAACATTTTTTAAAAATGGTGATATCATGGTTTTTTCGGGATATCCAGCTAAAATTCTGATATAACAAGGGAATGAAATATTAAAATGTCGATGCACAATTGCTGAATTCAAAATCAATATTCGCTTGTGAAAATAAATCAATAGTGATATTTTCACTTTCGAACATTACTCCGGCGGCATGCGCCGGAAGGTTGTCTGTTGGAGGAGCAATGCAGCCGGGAACAAAAAAGACCATTGATACTCAGGTACTTATTATCGGCGGTGGGGCAACGGGAACCGGACTTGCCCGGGACTTGGCCTTGCGCGGTGTAAATGTCGTATTGGTGGAAAAAGCAGATCTCAATGCAGGAGCCTCGGGCGCTAATCATGGTCTGCTTCATTCGGGAGCCCGGTATGTTCATTCGGACCAGGAAGCTGCAAAAGAATGCCGGGAAGAGGGCTTGATCCTTAAAGAAGTATGTCCCCAGTGTATTGAGGAAACTTCAGGGTTGTTTGTTGCAGTTCCAGGGGATGAAGAATCCTATATCGCAGATTTTCCCGGAATGTGTCAGAAAGCAAATATCCCATGCCGTTCTCTTTCCATTTCCGAAGCCCTTGAAAAAGCCCCTTGTCTTTCAAAGGAGGCCATTGCTGTTTACGAGGTACCGGATGCCTCTATTGACCCGTTTAAACTTGCCATCGAAAATATGAGCCAGGCCTGTGGCTTGGGCGGTACATATTTTTCCCATTGCCGGGTCGCGGGATTTGATATGAATAAAAAAGGGATTACCTGTGCCCATGTTCAAAATTTACGCACCGGAGAGGAATTACAAATTCACGCTGATGTCTATATCTCTGCTTCAGGTGCTTGGGCCGGGGGGATTGCCCAACTGGCCGGAATTAAAATCCCTATGGTTTTTTCCAAAGGCAGTCTGCTGATTACAGGCAACCGGCTGGCAAAACCGGTTATCAACCGGTTGAGAAAAGCCAGTGACGGTGACATCCTGGTACCTGGCGGAATCGTCTCTATTATAGGTACGACCTCGATTCGCATAGATGATCCGGATAAGATTTTTCCCACTGTGGAAGAGGTCGACCTGATCATCAACCAGGGGCAGCAGATGGTTCCTGACTTGGGTGTGCGACGCTACATCAGGGCCTATAGCGGGGTTCGTCCTCTGGTCAGCTCGGATGACGGGGATGACAGGAACGTTACCAGAGGCTTTGTTCTACTTGATCATGCCAAAGAAGGGGTGGACAATTTTATTACCATTACATCGGGAAAATTGACCACCTACCGGCTGATGGCGGAAAAAACCGCTGATTTAGCTTGTGAAAAGCTTAAACTGGATGCACCCTGCCGAACCAGAGATCAGGCAATGCCAATGGCTGAAACAGGTGATTGGACTGAACCTGCAGCCTCCCTTAAGCGGGGATTAGGTCTTCCGGGTCACGATGACAAAATGATTTGCGAATGTGAGATGGTTCCTGCATCTGCCATTGATGCTATTGCAGCTGATATCCGCCGTCATCGAAGCCGCCCGGATCTTTTGTCCATAGGCTTGCGCAGCCGGATGGGCAAAGGGCCGTGCCAGGGCTCCGCTTGCAGTGCCAGGGCGCTTTCCCATTTATATGACAAGGGTGAAGTTAAAGGCCGTGAGGGAATCCGGGATATGGCCAGGTTTTTGAATGAGAGATGGAAAGGAGAACATGCCCTGCTTTGGGGAGATTCCCTTGCCCAATCATCCCTAAAGGAAATGATTCATTGTGGTGTGTTCTGCCTGGAGAAAAGTGATGAAGATAGATAAAATCATGCATTGCGATCTCCTGGTTATCGGTGCCGGACTTGCCGGAATGACAGCGGCTGCCCGGGCTGCACACAAAGGTTTGGATGCTATCGTGGCAGGCAATCCGTCTTCATTTGCCTTTTCAAGCGGGCTTTTGGATTACTTAGGTGTATATCCGGCTGAAAGTTCAGAACTTTTAAAAAGACCCGAACTTGGTATGAATGCACTAACCAGCGATTTGCCGGGACATGCATATACGCTTTGCGGCCATAACAAAGTTATTGAAAGTTTTGAATTTGTAAAGACTCTCCTTGATCGTGCAGGCCTTCCCTATACAATGCATAGGGCCGGTTCAGGCATGGAAAACAAAAACTTTATTACAGCCATGGGGACCTTAAAGCCAAGCTTCATGATCCCGGAAACCATGACAGCCGGATCCTTGGCCGTTGATCAGGAAAAATCAAATAAGAGACTATTGGTTGCGGGTATTAAAGGACTTTCTGGGTTCTCTGCCGCACAGGTGGCCCAGGGTGTCAGAAAATATTTCGCAGATACACGGCATGTTGACATCTCTTTGCCGGGTGTTGCAACCGGAATTCAACCCCAGATAATGGCTGAGCTGATGGAATCGGTTGATATTAAATCCGCCTTTATCGAGCAACTGGCAGTTCATATTGGAGACGCAGACCTTTGTGGTTTACCCGGTATCTGCGGGATAAATAACAGTCCTGCCATTGTTGATGAAATGTCAACCCGGTTGGGAGTAAAGGTTTTTGAAATTCCGGGCAGCCCTCCATCTGTACCCGGGATGAGAATGGCATTTGCCTTTGAACAGGTTTTGGGTAGGTCCGGCGTTCGGATGCTCTCCAATGTCAGAATCAAGGATCCGGTATTTGACGGTAAAAAGTTCAAATTGACAGCCGGATCACATCCGGATGAAATAACTATTAGAACAAATGGCGTGATTTTGGCAACAGGCCGTTTTTTTGGAAATGGCCTGCATGCACGGAGAGAACGGATTGTTGAAACGGTTTTTTATTTAAATGTAGCTCAGCCGACTGGCCGTCACCTGTGGCATGATACAAAATTTTTGAATCCAAACGGCCATGCCATTAATTTGGCCGGCATTGAAACCGATTCTGTTTTCAGGCCTTTGGATCCACGTGGCCGTCCAGTTTACAAAAGCCTTTACGCAGTCGGCAGTATCTTGGCCCATAACGATTGGGCTCGCCTTAAGTCCGGTGCTGGTGCATCTTTGGCCTCGGCAATAAGTGCCGTGGATCATTTTGTTGAATCCGGAGGCAGCCATGGCCGTTAAGATAATTGTCATTACAGTCTTCTGCCTCTCCCTTATCGGCCTTGTGTTCAGATTCGTCTCTATGTTCAGGCTTGGCAGTGTCTTTGAGCGCAGGAGAACCACGCTGGCAGCCCAAGTGTTTCAGCTTAACTATTTTGGCAGCCTGTTTAACACCTTATTCCAGGTTCGTCTTTTTAGGGCAAGCTTTTTAAGATGGGTGGCCCATGGCCTTGTTTTTGCCGGATTCATTTACCTTATTTTCGTTCATGCCCTTGATGACTGGACCTATGTTTTTTTTGATGATTATCAGCCCGGCATAGATCCGTTCCGTATTTTGCGTAATATTGCCGGAGTTATGGTGTCGATAGGGTGTCTTGCCTTTTTATGGCGGCGAACCGGAAAATCCCGGATAAACCGGGAACGGGTAAGGCGCGGGCTTCGCTTCCGGGTCAGGGGCACTTTGTCCATTATATTGATCCTGGGCGTTATCTTTTCGGGATTCATGGCCGAAGGGTTGAATATCATGTCCGAGCCCATGTTCGATGATATGGTATTGGAGTACTCCGGTTTGGACGGAGAGCCTGAGTTAATTCATTTAAAAGCTTACTGGGAAAAATACTATCACGTTTCTTTTGAGAAAGGCGTTTCCGGGGTTCCTGGTGTTGATGATGTGTCAGAAGAAATTGACCTGGAGCAGGGGCAGGAGCTGAATGAAACTTATTGTTTGTATTGCCATACCTTGCCGGATACGGCTTTTATTTCTGCACCACTGGCGCAGCTGGCTTCTCCCATTGGCGGATGGGTAACCCAATTCAGGTTGGACAGGGTCATGTATTGGATTCATTTCAGCCTGGTTATGGCCCTGATTTTGTTTTTACCTTTTTCACGTATGTTTCATCTTGTGTCCATCCCGGCAGCATCTGCTGGAAAGAGGATGGCTCCGGAACAGATGGGACCCCAGATGGGGCTGCTGGACTTGGCAAGCCTGTCTGCCTGTACTCAGTGTGGTTTTTGTTCCCAGGTCTGTTCCGTATACCCGGATTACCAGATCAGTGAAAATCCCCAGGTGTTGCCCCATGTGAAAATTGAAAGCTTGAAACGTCTTGCCGGTAAAGGTGTTTGGGACTTGACCACATTGACCCGGCTGCGGTCAGGCAATGATGACTGCACAAGGTGCGGTTTGTGTGCTGATATCTGTCCTTCAGGTATCGACCTGGTGCGGTTGTGGACAACTGCCGGTCATCTAATGGACCGGTTGGGATGTCCTGATAATTATACAGCAGCCATGAAAACTTCTTTTACCCAATGGGCTGATACAGGCAGGCCGGGTGAAAAAACTACGGTACGTGCAGAGGTAACAGGTGACAAAGCATCCGTAAAGCCGGACTTTTTAACCGGGTTGATCAGTGATGTGGAATCATTTGAACATTGTGTGCAGTGCACCTTGTGTACCAATACCTGCCCTGTGGTGGCTTATGACCAGGTTCAAAATGATTTGGGGCCTCACCAGGTAATGAATCTTTTGCGCCTTGGGGAGGCGCACTTGGCCTCGGGATCAAAAATGGTATGGCACTGCCTGACCTGTTATTCCTGCCAGGAAGTATGTCCCCAATCCATCCGGGTGGCAGATATCCTTCTTGAACTGCGATGCAGGGGGCAGGTAAGGGCGGCTGAGTTGACCCAAGCCCGGTTGAAAGGAAATCAGGCATGAGACTGGCATATTTCCCGGGATGTAAAATATTATACCACCACAAAGATTTTGGTGAAGCTTCGGAAACCCTGATGAAGCATTTAGGGGTTACCTTAGTGTGCTTGCCTTTTAATTGTTGCGGAAATCCGGCCCGGGGAAAAAATCTGACGGCGTCTGTGCTGGCTGCCATTAAAAATATATGCATGGCCCAGGAAAAAGGACTGGATATTCTTACCCCGTGTAAGTGCTGTTTTGGCCAACTCAAGCATGGGGTTCACTGGTATACAGCTAACAAGGATATCAGGGAAGCTGTCGATCTTGCCCTGGCAGAGGAGGGCATGGTTTATAAATCCGAGGGCCTGATTCATGATCCGGCAACAGGCAGCTTAGTTAAACGGTCTGTAAAAGTGAGACATCTGCTCGATTTGCTTTTTCATGACATTGGCGTTGAAAAATTGGAAAAGAAGATCCAACATCCGCTGCCTTCGGCTAACATTGTACTTCAGCAAGGATGCCATGCGCTGCGGCCGTTTGCAATAACTCAGTTTGATAATCCCTTGGCGCCTAAAATTTTCAGATCTCTTGTTCAAGCTACCGGCCTTAAGGTGCTTGACTGGTCAAAAGAAACAGAATGCTGTGGAGACCCTGTTACTGACACCCATAAAACTATGGCTGATAAAATGCGTCAAGAAAAGCAGGTACAGGCGCGCAGGGCGGGTGCCGATTATATTTGTACCGCATGCACACATTGCCAGATTCAATATGAAAAAGGAAAGGCTGATTTAGATGATATTAAAGCAGTCCCTTTTGCTTATTTTTTAGGGGCGGCACTAGGCCTAAAAGGAACCGTGTTTGCCTTGGAGGAATATAAGAAAAAATAAATTATTGTTTTTCTAATTGTTTATTAATGATTTGTCCTTATAATTAAGAACAATATGCCAAAGAAAGAAGGAGGCCTATTATGGAAAAAAAATATTATTGTAATAACCCTGAGTGTCCTGAAGGATCAAAAGAGGGGGTTGTTAAGGTCCTGAAACAAGAAAGTGTCATGGACGAGAAAAATGTTGCACAGATGTTTTGCCCAAAATGCAAATCCCGTCTGATTTCATACGAGAAAGAAGAACCCTGCACCGCTTGCTAAAATTGAATTAACAATTCAATTTTTTTCGGCAGGATTCCCTTTATTGGGTGTCCTGCCGGTTTGTTCCCTTCAAAGTTGTTCCAAATTTTCTATGAACCAATAATGAGAAAATGGTTCGTACTCATCTATGATTATTGCCTGCAGGTATGATGGCGTAATAAACCTTGCAATAGAATCTTAAAAAAAGGCCGGTATGAAAAGTGGCTGCATTGTGCTCTGTTGTGGTGCGCGGGCCAAGCTTCTCCTTGATCGCCCAAGCTTTTGCTGATAAAACTACCAGAAAGACGTCCAACCGGCCGGCAAACCAAGGAGAGGTTCATGTCAGAAATAAATGTGACCAATTGGGAAAAACACCTGGTTCCACCAGAAACCGTTTTGAACCATATCAAACCGGGGATGACGGTTTTTATCGGAACCGGACCTGCTGCACCCAGGACATTGATACGGACCCTGCTTGATGTGGATACCCACAATATAAGGGATCTTGAACTGGTTCAGTTGGCCGTGCTGGGTGAAACCATCCTTTCCCTTGACCGTCTCAGTGCCCCCAATTACCGGTTGAAGACTTTTTTTTCAGGTTTTGTAGCCTGGGACACAATATCCGAAGGCCAGGTGGATCTGATTCCAGCCTATTCCTCTGAAATCCCTGAGATCATTAAATCCAGAAGGATCGATATGGATGTGGCCTTTATCCAGATTACACCGCCCAATGACGCGGGATACTGCAGTTTAGGTGTTGCTGTGGATGTGGCCAGAGAAGTGATGGAAAAGGCCACGCTTGTAGTCGGGGAGGTCAACAAGGATATGCCGTTCACCTATGGAGATACCTTTGTTTCAATCGAAGAGTTTGATCTTCTGGTCCGGTCTGACAGAGAGCCTGTTACCTACCAGCCGGCCCCCGTACCGGATGTGATGAAAAAGGTGGCGGCAAATGTGGCATCCGTGATCCGGGACGGAGACTGCATCAATTATTCTCACGGTCCCTTGTTTGAAGCATTGGTTCCCTTTTTATCCGATAAAAAAGATTTGGGTATCCATTCCCTTTATTTTACAGATGCCATGGCGGAGTTGGTCAACTCAGGGGCGGTAACCAATCATAGAAAATCTCCTTTCAGGGGAAAATCTCTAGCATCTTATGCCCTTGGAACCAAAGAGCTTATGAAGTGGCTTGATAAAAATCCTTTGGTAGAATTCCAGGGTATTGACTGGGTTTGCAATTCCCAGTTTATTGCCAACAATCCCCAGTTTGTGGCCATATACGAAGGCAGAAAGGCAGATATCCAGGGAAGTGTAGCGTTTCCATTAAAAGGCTCTGTGATTACAGGACCAGGCGAAGGCATTGATTTCTACAAAGGGGCTGAAGCGTCCAGGGATGGGGCCACTATTATCGGTCTGCCCAGTCGGAATGCAAAAGGGGAGTCTAATATCCTGACCAGCATCCAGAATTATGCCAACCAGCTTCGCCTGCGTGAGTCGGTCCATGTCATGGCTACTGAATACGGTGTTGCGATGCTCAAGTGGCGGCCCTTGAGGGAACGGGCCCAGGCCATTATCGACATTGCCCACCCTGATGACCGTGAAGAATTAATCAAAGAAGCCAGGGAAAGAAAGATTATTTATCCCAACCAGATATTTGTAAGCCGTTCCGCTCACCTTTACCCGGACCATATTGCCTATACCAAGACCTTTAAGGGTGGAAAGACAGTTCGGTTCCGTGCAATGAAGCCCTCGGATGAAGAGGCCATGCGCCGCTTTTTCTACCGCTGTTCCAGGGAAATGGTTTTTTACCGTTTCTTTTATTCCATCAAGACCATGAGCCATGACAAGATGCAGGAATATGTTAATGTGGATTATGCCAATGAATTTTCTGTGGTAGGTTTTGGCGGTAAAAAAGGCGAGGGTAAGATGATTGCCGAAGCCCGCCTGGTGACAAGTGAAGATGGAGACATGGGTGAAGTGGCCTTTCTGATAGACGAAACCTATCAGGGAGTTGGTGTCGGCACCTATCTGATGGAGCTGCTTATTTCAGAAGGGCGGAACAGGGGGCTGAAAAGCTTGTCGGCTCAGGTTTTGTCAGACAATCAACCCATGATTAAAGTCTTTGAAAAATCAGGCCTTCCATTAGAATCCCGGCTGGAAGGCGGGGTTTACCAAGTTACCATCACCCTTACAACTTAGCAGTTTCCATTCTTGAAAAGACTGCCTGATAAAGCACGGTTGACAATGCATTGGCAACATTGAGGGAGTTTTTCTTGCCGAACATGGGAATATGGACCGTATCGTCCAGACAGGCTAACACATGAGGCGAAATGCCGTATTCTTCATTTCCAACAACAATAACGGCATTTTGCGGCCAGCTATAATTGTGGCAGGAAACTGTATCTTTAATGGTTTCCAAACCAATAATTCTGAACCCCGCTGCTTTTTTATCCATAAGAGTTTGGGCCAGATCCCGGGTGTGTTCCTCTGTAATTGAATCCTGAGCACCCATGGCTGTTTTCTTTACTCTTGGATCATCTTTACCTTTGCAGTTGCCAAGGATCAGGGTGGAAACACCTGCTGCATCGCAGGTTCTAAAAATTGACCCCACGTTAAAAAGGCTGCGCAGCCCGTCAAGGGCGATCTGGTAATTCATATCTGGACGCTCAGAAATAGGATCGCAGCGGTCGTTGGTCATAACTCGGTTGAGCAAGTCCTGGTCCCTTAAAGGCAGGTCTATTAATACCCTATGACTGTGGACAGCGTCCGAAACGTAAATCAACCAGTCCCGTGATGCAGAGGATTTGGGTGGCATAGGACAAGATTTTCCCATCCAGTTTAGAATTTGGTCATATTGTTTATAGAAATTTTTAAGCTGCCTTTCGGCTGACCGGTTGGTGGTCAAATCTTGGTAAATCCTGGAAAGCCAGGCAATGATATGTTTGTGCTGCCCTGCCTCAGACAGGGATAAAAATTTTTTTTGTGTAAACCCAAATGTTTCCATACCATGGTTATACCAGGCTTGAACCTTGTTTGGTATAGATAATCCAATGAGGTTTCCAGTTAACTGATAAATTTAATTATAAAAGATATTTAGGTTTTTTCAGGCGGTTGCCGATACCTTTTTAAAGAAGAAAGAGATTTCAGGTACCATATAATAGGAGAATAACAATGACAAGTCTGCCCCAAGTAAACTCACACGGGTTGCAAGAGCATGGTAGATTTTCACATGCAAGTGTGGCGTCAAGCGAGCTTTCTGTCAATTCATATGAAAGTCTTGAAGCCGGGCTGACCATCCAAACCCGGGAAGGGGATGTGGTCACACTGTCCGCCAGCCAGTATTCTGAGCTGGATGCCTATGAATACAGCGCACAGGGCCAAATTATCAATGGCAGCCGCCAATTGTCTGCTTCTTATAACATCAGGGAAATTACATTAAGCTCCGGAGAATCCTTTTCCTTTTCTGTTCAAGGTGATTTGAGCGAAGAAGAGCTTGAAGATATTGAAGCTATCGTGTCCGGGATAGATGAAATTATAGGTGAAATGGCTGAAGGCGATATGGAAGATGCCGTAGCCAAAGCGTTATCCATGGGATCCTATGACTCTATTTCCATGTACCAGGCAGATATATCTGTTGAGCGCTCTTATGAAATGTATGCGGAAACCCAGTCTGCTTCTCGAACCAGAGGACGGGCTCTTGGACATGACATCGCTCCGGGACAGTTGAAACGCCACTCTGATGATGTAGAAGAGGACAACAACGTAAATCTGATTGGGTCTTCATTAGTTGAAAAGATTGCTGAAATGCTTGAAGCCCAGGAAGAAGAGACTGTTGCCAGAGCCAGACAACCTTTAAGTCAATTGTTCGACCACCATCTCAATGCCCTTGAGGCCGATGATGATGACGAAGATGATGATATGGATGAAGTTGAAGACGCTCCTTCCATGTACAATGTTCTTGAAACTGCTGCCAGGGATATTGATCAGATGATCAACGACATGGTTAAGGATATTTTCAAAAATACCCTGGACCGCATGGTTTAAAACTATAAGCGTTGGGACAATAAAAAGGGGAAGCCGTTCGGCTTCCCCTTTTTTTATCTAATAAGCCTCTAAGCTTAAGCGCTTAGCTTAGAAGTTGATCTGCCACTTGGCACCAAAATAAGTGGTTTCCTCTTCTTCTGCACCAGTGCTATCCTGGCCTTCATCAACCATACCAACCTCGGGAACAATGAAAACACCAGGAGCTAAAGTGATTTTTGCCTGCAGGTAATACTGGGATGCATCATCTTCCTCGGAACCGGTAGTATCGGGTTCCGCTTCGATGTAACCGTAACCGGCTTCGAAGGTTACCATATCGCTCATTTTGTATCCGGCAACGAGAGTGTAACCAAAACCTTCAGCGTCAACTACATTAGCACCGGTAGTATCGGCTTCATAGTCCGGAGACGTTTTGAAACCATAATCACCCAGGTTGTCGCCAATAAAGAAAGTACCGGCCAGATAGGCTGCACCGAATTTAACTTTACCACCAAGACCCAGTACATAGGAATCTACGTCCAGGTCGTTTTCTTCATAAGTCTGGTAACCACCAACAAGTTTGAGTTCGCCAGAGTCGAAATTAAACTTGTAAGCAGCTTCAATTGTGGGAAGTTTGGATTCGTCGCCAGTGGAACCCTGCTCAACAGCAGCAATCTGAAAACCACCGAAGGTCAGGCGGATCATTGGCTCACGGCTGCTGGAGATGGAACCATATCCTTCCAATGCACGACCACTATCATATACAGTGTGGCTGTAAACTGTATAGATGGGAGTATATGTCTGACCAACAAGGAGTTTCCCTGCACCGAAGTTCCATTCACCCCAGAGCTGTCTCAGGTTAATATCGCCTTTTGATCCATATTCAAAACGGGCTTTAAGATCATCATTTACAGTGATTTTCGCACCGATTCTACCGTTGCTCTGAAGCTGGTGAACCAGGTTTTTACTCGAAGAGCCAGCATTATCATCTACGTCTGTGTAGAAAGTTTCAACCCGTGCGTTACCATAAAAATTCCATTCTGCAGCCTGAACGCTGGCAGCCATGGAAAGAGCAGCAATCAAAGCAGCTGCACCTTTAATCCACTTGTTCATCTTTTTCTCCTTAAAACTTTAAGTATAAAATGCCTGTGATGTGTGCCTTTTTCACTCATCACTTACAAGGTTTTCACCATTGAAAACCGTTAGACTGGGGCATAATTACTTTTTTGAGTTAGGATTTTATTAATTTTAGTTATTGAATCTATTTCGATTTGATTAGGGGGGCGGAGAAATGCTCAGGAGATCTTATGACAAAACCGGAAAGATTTTATATCTTCCCGGTTTTGAATAAATTACTTGGAAACAAATGTCGTTTAGGATAGACCGTATCTTGCCAATGCCGATGTAACAATATGGTCGATCAAACGGCGATAATCTTCCATTTCACCTTCCTGAGAAGGATGGTGGAGGGTGTAAATCTGGGGGCTCCAGGATTTAATGGGTTTGAGCCCGGGAATACCGTTGACTTCGATGATTTTCAAATTCCCCTGGCTGTCCAGCCGCATGTCTGCCCGGACGTGATCCAAACAATTTAAGCACTCCATGGCCTTGGCAGTCACATCAATTGCCTGCTGGGAAAGGTCATTGAACGGTTTGATTTTGGTGGCTCCGACGCCTCTCAGGTCAGATCTGAGGATGGGATAATCCCCAAATAAGGACGGGTCAACCATCACTTTGCCGGGTAAAAATTCCTGGTACTCACCATTTCCCAGCATTAATACCGTATACTCCTGGCCTGGTAGATACTCTTCGACCAGGGCAGGCTGGTTATAGGTATCGTGGATAAACTTGACCTGGGCCGCGAGCTCTTCAGGGGTATTTACCACACTGTTATCGCTTATTCCGACAGACCTGCTTTCATAGCTTGGCTTTACAAAAGCAGGAAACTGAAGATCCGGCATATCCTGGCCAGCTTCTATCTGGTAGTGGTAGGGCACGGGCACACCAGCTTTGTCCATGATACCGTGCGTGGTGGTCTTATGGATAAGGGCTTTCATGGTGGCGGCATTGGGACCGATATAAGGAAGCTGTCTGGCATCGAAAATATCTGCCAGCCAGTTGTCATCTCCTTCGCTCATGCCAATGGTTTCAGCATTTTCCGTTACATGGTAAAGCGCACTCCAAATCAAATCAAACTGGCAGGTATCCAGGGCCGTATTCAGTTCTTCTAAATTTGAAACCGATACGATCTGGGCTGATTTCCCGGAAGCATTGATGGCTTTTGCAATTTCTTCTGTAACAGCCATATCTCCCCAGCCTTGAGCATCTCCACCAGGTCCGGTGATCAATAAAACTTTTTTCATGTTCCTCCTCAATCAATATCTATGCTGAACAAATCTTTGTCCAACCTATAGTGTTTCAGGGCATTAACCGTATTTTGTGAAACTTTTGTCAGCAGTCTTTCATACGCATCTATTCGTGAAGTTTCCCAGGTTACCCGGGAAACAATATCCATTGTAATTTCAGGTGAGCCGCCGGGTTGAAAACCGTCACATGCTTGTGTGGTCATTGCATCGTTGGGGTTTAAAATCCTAACCGATTTTTTAGAATGCTTTTCAAGTGCCTGTTGGAACTGATCCCGGCAATACCCGAAGTGGGTGCAGCAAAGGGCTGCATATACGTTGCCTGTTGTCCTGCTTAGTTGGTCAGCGGCAGCCTTTGCATTCTCGTCAATCATCTCTTTAACTTCATCGCCAAAGGGTTGGCGTTCAATTTTTCCGGCCAGGTTCAGGCACCCTTGAGTTATAATCCGTCCCGGATCAATGCCCCGGTCAATCAACGATTGCTTATGGCTGTTTTCCTGGATGGTGGTGGGGGTCGCAAAGATGACCACGGATGCCTCAGGATCCTGTGTTAATGAATTGTAAACCATGTCAACGCCATGATCCACAATGCCGGTTACAGGAATCTTTGTTTTTTGTGCAAATTGGGTAAAGGGATAAATGACGGATAAGGTATTGCAAGCAATATAAATATGGTCCGGAGTCATTTCACCCATGGCGGCCATGGCATTATTAAACACCTTTGCCCGGGCTTCCCGGTCCGGGTAATGGTTGTATCCTTTATATTGCTGGGGCCAGGCATTAAAATAAATTAAATTAATCCGATCATACCGGGCATCCTGTGCAAGTCCTGCGGCAACACCGGCAAAAACGGACAGCCCGCCCAAACCTGAATCTGTAATTAATATAGTGGTATGTTTCTGGGTCATGCTACTTCCCTTGTCAGCCATTCTTTGGCCAGATTACCGGCCCATTTGGGCGCATCTCCCATTTGATTGTTTACGATCCGGGTGAGCAGATCTTTCCAGTGATAAAAATGCTGGGCTGTTGTAAGACGGTTTCTGAACATGGCAGCTCCTTTGCCTTGTTCGGTTTCCAGTTTATCCAAAATCATTTTTACTTCGTTTTTAAAGCCCTTGATACCGTAATAATCGATAAAGCCATTCCAGGCTGACCGGCATCCCTCACGGGTGGATAAAGGTGTGGAAATCTCTTCAAACCGTTTAAAAAAATAGTCTTTCTCTGATCCTTTGAGTGCCGATACCCCTTGGTCATGAATTTGATAGGGAATGATATCAAGGGCAGTCAAACCGTTATCCGAAAATCCAAGGTTGACCATATACCCAAGTTTTCGCCAGAACAGTCGAGTGGGCTGGTAAAATATAAAATTGCCCAAACTGCAACAAATGGGGGTCTTGTTATGGAAGAAGAGGCCTTGGGGAACGTGGGGATGATGGCCGATTACAGCATCTGCCCCAGCCTCAGCCAGAGCCCTGAATGCATCTGTTACATATTCGGGAGGAAAGGGAATGTACTCCAATCCACAGTGGGCCACGGCAATGACGGCATCCACTTTTTTTCCTGTTTCTTCGGATTTAAGCTTTTGTATCATTGCCTCAACTGCGGGGATATCCCATCCCATAACACCTGGATTCTGACCTGCCGCAGTCAGGTCTTCTCCTTCGCTGATATTCACAATGGCCAGCCGTATCCCTTTGGTTTCCAGGAATAATGGCTGTTTTGCTTCTTCCAGGTTCATTCCGGCACCGGTATAACCGATATTGTGTTTGTCCAAGGCTGCAATTGTTTCTTGAAATGCCTCAACCCCAAAATCGAACATATGATTGTTGCCAAGGGTGACCCCGTCAAAAGGAACAGCAGCAAGT
>JAKSAU010001254.1 GCA_022361535.1 Desulfobacterales bacterium | reverse complement strand
TACATTTCAGATAGACGTAGTAGACGAATATTATCTAATCCTGCAGTACCATCTCTGCCCGGAAATTTATTTGTGTAGGTAAAACCATTGGTCTCATAAAACATTACAGGTGTTGTTGGGGGTCCATTGTCTGGTTCACCCTCAGCTTTTGTAGCCCTAATATCTTCAGCTTCGTAAAGAGCTAATAATGCATTAGATACATTGATATCTCCATACCCTCTTGTGTCATACATATAACCAAGTGCTGTAGTTCCAAGATACGTAACTTTGTTTAAAGCAAGTTCAAAAATAGATTCCACAGTATTTTCTTTTGCCCAGCTTCCAATATAATCTCCGGGCTCCAGAAGGCTGTAGTTTCCGCTGTTAATTACAGCTGTTGCATCTTCAGCAGCACCTGCCCAATCTTGTTTATAGAGTTTTACTCGTGCGCGAATCGCTGTTGCTGCATTTGCTCCCATATAATTAGGGCCATTCTCACCCATTAAAGGGATGGATGCATTTAAGTCTGAAAGAACTTGATCGTAAACTTCTTTTACAGTACTCCTGGACGGGAAAAAGGTAAACGGATCATCTGTCACAGAGGTTATAACAGGAACACCTCCATGTCCTCCATTACCATCAGGGGTCCCAACTACAACATCAGATGCACTGCCTGGCAAAGAATATGTTTGGGCAAATAAACGAACAATATCAAAATGAACCATAGCTCTTAAGGCTAAAGCTTCACCTTTTAAATGATCTCGTTCTTCTTGTGTACCGTCTTCAACTAAATCAATATTTGTAATTATAAAATTCAATTGATTTACAACACGATACATAATACCCCACGCATTCCTTGCATCATTTGATCCGGAAGTCATTGAGTAGTCGTATTGTGAAGTCATCCTGTTACTATTCTCAACATTTAGGTTACTATCATCACCCCTAATGTCAGCACTAAGAATGAATCTTTTCCCCAGGTAGTCAAGATCAGTAAGGTGATTATAAACAGCAGTCATTGCAATTTGAAGGTTTTCATATGATCCAACTGCATTATCAATTGGTGTAGCAAAGTAGGGTTCTTTTTCAATAAAATCGTCACAGGACCAAAAAATGGTAAAAGTTGCCAAAAGCAATAGCGAGAACTTTTTTACTATATTTTTCATATCAATTTTTTTAAAGTGTTTAGAAATCTACAGTTAAGCCTAAAGTAATTGTTCTCAAAGGTGGATAGAACCAATCTTCAATTCCATTAACCTGAACTTCAGGGTCTTTCCCCGGGTAATCAGTTAAGGTCAATAGGTTTTGTCCCTGAGCATATACTTTAATGTTATCTAAGCCTATAGATTTAGTCACATTATCAGGTATGTTGTATGCTAGTCTCAGATTTTTCAACCTGGCGTAGTCTGCTTTATGCAAGTATCTGGTTGAGGTGCGGTCAGCATTATTATTACCACCTAAAATAAGTTGTGGAACATCAGTAATATC
>JAKSAU010000873.1 GCA_022361535.1 Desulfobacterales bacterium | reverse complement strand
TTTTGTTTGGTCGGTGGCATCTGTTTCAGGACAGAATCAGCCGAATAAATGCAAGTAACATGGGGATGGTAAAAAGTAATGCACCGTTGGTGACAAGCCAGCATGCATTGGCCAGGTCTACGTCAAGCTTGTATAGGGTTGGCGGGACCATGGCAATAAACCCGACCGGCATTGATGAAAGGATTAAAATGACTTTCAGGGGCAGCCCGTTGTCAATTTGATCCAGGCCGAGCATATAACCCAACGTAACTACAACAACAGGGACAAGAATAAACTTTATTGCAGAAACAGTTATGGCTGGCTTGAGAAAGGTTTTTACACTTGAGAACCGCATGGCCATGCCTATGGAGATTAAAAGAAGCAAAGCGGCCACGGGGATGAATATTTGGTTGATCTGGGTATAAACTTCCGGGCGTTCAATGCCGGACAAATTCAGGATCAGCCCCACTCCAATGCAAGTTACCGCCACCAGGACAAAAATATCAGACAGCGCGGACTTAACACGGGTCAAAAAAGAAGGGGTGTCTGACAGGTCATCGCTGAAGGATTTGGCCATGGGAAATCCAACCGCATAATAAAACGTTTCTTCGAATAATTTATAAAACGGTACCAGGGCAAATCCTTGTTCCCCTAAAAATAGAAAGCAGAACAGGGCACCTAAAGACCCAATATTGGTAAAGCTTCCGCAAACAAGGAAACTGCCGGTTTGTTTTTTATCCAGGTTCAGCATACCTGAGGCTGCAAAGGCCAGCAGTCCTCCTGAGATAAGGGCAGTAATGCCTATAAACGGCAGGCCTGCTATTTTAATGTCATGGATGTTGGCAGACCAGGTCGCCCCTAAGATGGCAATTGGATTAAAAAAGAGCAGGGCAGCCTTTTGAAGTCCGCGCCTTGTTTTCTCAACAGGCAAAGAAATTTTGTTATAGTTTACCAGCCTTTGGATCAGATATCCGATTCCAATTCCTACGATAACCAAACCGATGGAAAAAATAAATCTGCCCATGCTTATGTGCTCCTTGGGTTATTAATTTACGGTAATAGCATATTCTCTTATGTCTTGGGCAATGTGTTTATCTATTTAAAATCTTTGTAAAAAATATTGTGAAAAAAATCCTTGACCGGCTGCTGTATTTTGTATATTGAATTTTGTATTCAAAATACAAAACTAAAGCATTTCTAGTGAAAAAGCAATAAGGGTGGGAAAAATGACCAACTTAGGGGCTGAATATGAGAACCTTGACCAAAAGGTCTACCAGATCATTAAAACCATGATTGAAGACCGCCGTTTGCTTCCGGGACAAAAGATCCCCCAGGAAAAACTGGCAAAGGAACTGGGGATTTCACGAACACCGCTTATTTCTGCCTTAAAATTTCTTGAACACGAAAAATTGGTTGAGGTGAAACCCAGAAGAGGCTTTTTTGTCAGGCTTTTTACAATTAGTGAAATGATGGGGATTTTTGAGATCCGTGAAGTGCTCGAAGGGTTAGCTGCAAGGCGTGCGGCTCAAAGCATTACAGAAGAAGAATGCGAAGAACTCTCGTCCATTTTTAAACCTTTTGAATCCCTAGATGATATTTCAGATCTGTCAGCATATTCAAAGGCAGACAGAAAATTTCATAACCTGATTACGCGGATTGCATCCAGGGAGTTTCTCACCACAATGCTCCAGACATTTAACGTCATTAGCCTGACCTATCAAAATGTGCCTCGTGAAGGCCTGATCCTGCACCCGAACGATAGTATAGGGGATCATCTGGAAATTGTTGATGCCATATGTTCTCGGGACGTTGAACGGTCTGAGAAATTAATGCGCACTCATTTTAGAAGGTCCATAGATCAGTTGAAAAAAGATGGTCTGGCACAAGATCAAGGAACAGAAAAATAGATTAGCAAGCGACATAGCGTTTCGTTAGTTAGCAAGAAAATAAAACAAACAAACTTAGGAGGTGAAAAGGAGACAAGAATTCATGTAGCAGAAAAACACGTTTGAAGTTTTTCCCCGGAAACGGGTTCTTTTTAAATTTTAGATGGGAGGCATTAAAATGAAAAAGCTTTTGGTGGCATGTTTGGTTGTAACTTTGGCTTTGGCCGGAACAGCCTGGGCCGGTAAGAAATATCCGTCACGGAATATCACTGCAGCTGTGGTATGGGGTGCCGGCGGTGGAACTGATACCTGTGTGAGAATGATCACTGCTGAAATGCAGAAATTCCTCGACGTTAATATCAATGTTATTAATAAAACCGGTGGTGTTGCAGGGTCTGTGGGTATGAGCCATGCTTACCGCCAGAAACATGACGGATATACTCTGTGCGGTCTTTCAGAATCCAATGTAACCGCTGGTGTTCAGGGCGGATGGGATAAAAAATTCGACGTATGGGATACCTTTATTGTAGGCGGTTCTCCTGATGTTATTTCCGTGACTGCTGACTCTCCCTATAAAACCATTCAGGATCTGATTGAGGCAGCTAAAAAGGCACCCAACACAATCAAAGCTGCAGCTTCAGGTGCAGGTTCCATTCATCATCTCAACCTTCTGGCCGTTGAAAACGGTTCCGGTGCAAAATTTAATTTTATTCCTTACAAAGGGTCTGCCCCCAGCCAGAATGCAGCCATGACAGGGGAAGTAACTGTGGTTGTTACCTCTTTGGCTGAGCAGCAGCAACTGCTTCGCGGCGGAAAACTTCGTGCTTTGGGTATGCTGATTCCAGAGTCCTTTGATGTCGCCGACCTTGGTACTATTCCTTCCGCATTCGACGCTTATCCCGGCCTTTCAAAATATTTACCTATTTCCCAGGCCATTGGATTTGCTGTTCCTGCTGACGTACCTGATGAAGCCAAAGCAGTTCTTGTCGATGCATTTAACAAAGGTATGGCCACAGACAAAATTAAAAACTGGGCCAAGGCCAACTATTACCTTCTGTCCGGTAAAACCGGTGCTGAATCTAAAGCAGTATTTGACGCTTTGGAATCCAATTTTGCCTGGACCCTTTGGGAACTGGGTGCTGCCAAGGTAAATCCTGCAGATTTGGGGATACCTAAACCTTAAATTTAAGGTTCTTTGTTGAAAAGAGGGGGGCCGGTATCACAAGGATACCAGCCCGGAGACCGGGTTTCA
>JAKSAU010000579.1 GCA_022361535.1 Desulfobacterales bacterium | reverse complement strand
TGTGGCCTCCACCATGGGCGTTGAAATCGAAACCAAATGGCAGGGTTTTACCAAGGGTTTTTTCTCCGGCGAGAATCTGTTTCTGATCCGGGCCAGCGGTCAGGGTGACCTCTGGTTCAACACCTACGGCGCACTGATCGAGATTGATGTGGAAGACGACTACGTGGTGGATACCGGCAATATCGTCGCCTTTACCGAAGGACTGGATTACAAAGTCACCAAAGTGGGCGGCTATAAATCCCTGTTCTTCTCCGGCGAAGGCTTCGTATGTAAGTTCCGCGGCAATGGCTCTGTTTGGGTACAGACCAGAAAGATGCCCGCCTTCACCTCATGGCTATACCCATTCAGACCGGCAGGAAGAAACTAAAACTCATCTTTATTTACAAGGGGCTACATCGTATACCCAGCTTACTAGCCCTTGGATTATCAGAGCCGCGACCGTAAGGGAGCGATATTCGGCGACAGCCGATTAAAATAACGGTTGCGACAGCATGTCCTCATTTTTTACCTTTTACTCTTTACCATTTTTCATTTTGGCCCTCCCAGTCTGGCATTATCCTGTATTTGGTACATCCAGTCCTTCCTTTTTACAATTTACCCTTTACCGTTTACATTTTATCACCCGCCGTAAGTGTCCGCAACCCATTACCTCATTTTTCAGGGCAGTTATAGCCGTCTACCGCTCGCCGCATCTACGCACACCTGCCGCTTGTCCGTTATAGCCGTCCGCAACCCCACTGTATCACCACCGCCGGCTTTCGTTAGTCGTTTTCGCTATTTCCTTTTAATTTTTTACTTTTGCCTTGGCTTACTGCCGTAAGGCTGTTATTTGCCCATATTTGGTACTACCAACCCTGAAAAAATCATAAAAAAGACCCGGAATATTCTTTAAAAAATTTGACCCAAAATTAAAAATGTGATATAATTTAGATGAGTGAAAAACATACAAAATTGAGTGAGTGTTAATTGTTGGGACTACCAAATCAAACCTCAATTTTGGCTTTTTAGTTTGAATAGCGAGCTAAGGTTTTGGATGACATTGCTGAACTAGTAGGGCAACGCACCAAAGGTGCAGATAAAAGCGACAAGGTCGCCTTGGTTGTCATTAAAATAGATCAGCAAAGCCGCAGCCTTATTTACATAGATCGTAGGCCAACGCCTGAAACTGGAACCAATAACCTTTATTTTAAGACATTACGCGACTTACGAATTTACGAGAACACGAGATTACGCCAATACGATACTACGAGATTTACGAATTAAAGTTTTGCGGTTCCAAAGGAACCGCTCATTTAAGCAAAAAGCTTGAAAAATGATCTTGATGACTGGAAAAATATCTGGTCAATATGCCTTGCTCTTTGACAAGTGAATATGAGTTAGTTTGATATCAACTCTACCATCTCTTTGGTAGCCTGGCGTATCCCTACAAATATACTGCGTGAGATAATACCGTGACCAATGTTGAAATCGCTAAAACCTTCAATAGCCGCAATTGGCCCAACATTACGGTAGGTGAGCCCATGGCCGGCATGAACTACCATACCTGCGTTTTGTCCGGCTCTGAGACCGGCTTCAAGCTGTTTTAATCTGAGAGAAATCTGG
>JAKSAU010001206.1 GCA_022361535.1 Desulfobacterales bacterium | reverse complement strand
CCCTCACCTCTTCGAGTTCCTTCCTCAGGACGTTCAGATCCGTGATGGTGAACTCCGTCTTCTTGACCAGCTTCCGGCCTTTCAGGCTCTCGAGCATCTCCGGCGTGTGGGCCAGGAAGGACTTGCCCAGGGACGTGCAGTGGAGGTTGGTCCGGCTGCCGATGTCGCAGGTGGCCACCAGGGGATTCTTGGGCTCGTGCTTGTAGATGTAGGTGATGCGGCCGTTGACTTCCTTGCCCAGGAAGACGGTCTTGTCGGTCTTCTCGCTGAGCTCTTCGATGATGCCCCGGGCCTTGTCGATCAGGGACGTGTTGGCGATGAACGCGTTTCCGATGTAGAAAGCCTTGACTCCGATGCCGTAGAGCTTGCTGCGTTCATCGATCATCTCGATGAATTCCTCGTCCAGGAGCGCCCGGATGATGTCGCTGGCGCTGGTGATGGGAATGTCGACGGCCGCGGAGATTTCCGAGAGGGAGACGCCCTTCGCCTCGTTGGCGATGACTTCAAGGATCTTCACGGCTCTTGTCGTCGTGCGGCTCTTCTTCATCAGGTTCGAATCGTCCCGTCGGTGTTTCGTTCAGCCGTAACCGCGACGCATATGCGTAACCGTTACGACAGGATCACATAATACCGCAACGGCTACGCATATGCAAATACTTTCGGAACGTTTTATCAGGGCCTCTCCGCGCTTGCGCGGCGGGAGACACCCCCCTATCATCGGTGGGGAATGAGAATCGACCGACTGATCGGCATCGTGATGATCCTCGTGCGCAAGAGGAAGGTGACGGCGAGGGAGTTGGCGGACCGTTTCGAGGTTTCCATCCGCACCATCCAGAGGGACCTCGACGCGCTGAACATGGCCGGCATTCCCCTCTACGCCGAAGTCGGCGTGCACGGCGGCTATCGGATTCAGGAGAACTTCCGGCTCGAGAAAGGCTTCCTGAACAAGGACGAAGCCGGGGTTCTCCACGCCTTCCTGAAGGAGCTCGAGGGAGTGACGCCGCATGCGGAGGTGGGTTCCCTCTACGACAAGTTCGCCTGCCTCGATTCCCAGGACATGGAAAACCGGAAACTGGTAGTCCAGCTTCTTCCCGCCCATGACAGCCGCGAATTCCGGAGGCATCTCTCCCTGCTGTGCGAAGCCCGGGACCGACGGCGCAAACTGGCCCTCACCTACTACGACGTGCGCTTCGAGAAAACCGCCAGGGTCGTGGCCCCGCACTGCCTGGTTTTAGTCAACGCCGTCTGGTACCTGTACGGGTACTGCGACCTGCGCTCGGATTTCCGGATGTTCAAGGTGAGCCGCATCGCCGAGTGCACGCTGCTGGACGAGTCCTTCCCATGGCGCGAGCTGCCGGAGGACCTGCCTTGGGAGTCGGATGATCGGGACGAAGGGACCCGGGAGGAAATCGTCTTGGAGATTCACCGGGATTTCCAGCACATGCTGCCGGATTTCATCGAACCGGCGCGATGCCGGATCGTCGAGGACAACATCATCGTCACCCTGCGGAACGAGATCAACGAGTGGCTCTACGCCCAGCTTTTGAGCCTGGCGCCCCACGTCAAGGTCGTCCAGCCCGAGAGCCTGCGCGCCGGATTCGTCGAACGCCTCGAGATCGCTCTTCTCCTCAACGACGGCGATCCCGGAGAGCCGTAGCCCGCCCGAGGCCGGGCCCAAGGAACGGTCATCGGGACCTTCCGGTCGCCTCCCGGATCGAATACAGCTTGTGCACGCCCACGCCCTTGAGTTCGGCGGCCTTCCCGCCGAACACCGTGAAGGCGTCCCCCACCATTTCGGCCACCGCCCCGCTGATGATCAGCGGGGGATTCGGCGCCTTGGCCCGGGCTTCCAGCCGGGCGGCGATGT
>JAKSAU010000148.1 GCA_022361535.1 Desulfobacterales bacterium | reverse complement strand
GTCACAGATTCCAAGTTCTTTGGCATCTTCAGGGTGAATTTCAAGTGCACCTTCACGGATTTCTGTATCCAGGGCCACTGAATTTCGTGTCATGGTGCCGGTATGGTAATGGGCATAAACGCGGCCTGTTGTCATCCATAACGGATATTCATCATCCACGCTTTCAGCAGGTCCTTTGTATTCAATAGCATGAAACAGTCCTTTGCCCCGGGCAAATTTCCCATCCTTGTGAAGGTACGGGGTACCTGGATGTTCAGGTGTCGGACACGGCCACTGCAGCCCTTCTCCTTCCAGCCTGGGATAGGACACACCACCATAAGACGGTGTCAGGGAAGCAAGTTCATCAAAGATCTGTTCTGCATTCTCATATGCCATATCAAACCCAAAAGCATTGGAGACATCCTGGATAATTTCCCAGTCCGCCCTGGCTTCGCCTTTGGGTTCTACTGCCTTTCTTACTCTTGTGATTCTGCGCTCCGTATTCACAAAGGTACCGTCTTTTTCGGCAAAGGAAACACCCGGCAGCACCACGTCTGCCATCTGGGCGGTAGGAGTCATGAAAATATCCTGGACCACCAGGAAATTTATTTTTTCAAAGGCCTTTTTCACATGATCCGCATCAGGATCAGAGACCACAGGATTTTCTCCCATAATCCACAGCGCATGGACCTTATCCTCGTCAATGCCTGACAGCATTTCAGGGATGGTCAACCCGATATGGGTAGGCAGTTCATCCACACCCCAGGCTTCTGAAAACTTTTTAGTTGCTGCACCTAATGTAACGGGCTGGTAGCCTGTGAGAACATTTGGCAAGCCGCCCATATCGCAGGCCCCTTGAACATTATTCTGGCCACGCAGAGGATTCACGCCAGTACCCTCTTTTCCGATATTGCCCGTGATCATGGCAAGGTTGGCAAGGGATTTTACGTTATCTACCCCATTGGTATGCTGAGTAATACCCATGCAGTATATGATTGATGCTCTTGATGCAGAACCGTAAAGGTCTGCAGCCTCTTTTATCTGCTTTGCAGTGAGACCTGTAACCGCAGCACATTCATCAAGATCCACCTTGTCAATGACAGCTTTGAATCCGTCAAATTCTTCAGTACATCCGTCAATAAAGGCCTGATCCTGCAGCCCTTGATCCATGATGACTTTCATCATGCCGTTGAGCAGGGCAACATCGGTTCCAGGCTTTTGCCGCAAATAGAGATCGGCAAATTCGGCAATCTGGTTCTTCCTGGGATCTGCCACCACTAAGCGTGCCCCTTTTTCAAGGGCCCTGAAAATCCGGGTGGCCACCAAAGGATGGGCTGTTGCGGTGTTAGATCCAATAATAAAAATGGTGTCTTTTTCTGTCAGACCAGCCAGCTCATCTACGGCATTTGTCATGGCACCACTTCCAAACGCTGCGGCAAGACCTGCCACAGTGGAAGAATGTCACAATCGAGCGCAGTGATCGACGTTATTGGTGCCGATGGCTGCCCTTGCAAACTTCTGCATCAGGTAATTTTCCTCGTTCGTTACTTTGGCCGAGGCAAAAAAACCAATGCTGTCGCTGCCGTTGTCTGTTTTTATTTGCTTTAGACGGTCTGCAGTATAGGAAATTGCTTCATCCCATGACACTTCAGTCAACTCACCGTCTTTGCGTATCATCGGAGCGGTAAGGCGTCTTTCGCTCTGGACAAATTGATGAACATTCCATCCCTTGATACAGAGCTTTCCCTCGTTTACCGGACTGGTTTTGCAGGGAATGGTATTGATCAGTTTCCCGTCAAGGGTTTCAAGAAAAAAATTACACCCGCATCCGCAGTAGGTACAGGTGGTCAGGGTGGTTTGGTACTCCATGATTATTCCTTTTTTGACGGTCCCATCATGCTCAAAGGAGAGCGTTCATTTTTATTCAACCCGGAAGTGAATCCATAATCCGTATCCATGACTTGACCTGTCTTTTTATAAAGCAGCCGCAAAGGGATATCTGACGGACAAGCCTCTTCGCACAGACCGCAGTCAATGCACCGGTCAGCCATGTGCATGGCCCGGGTCAGGTGAAAGACTGGAATTTCAACAGGAAGCGCACCTTTGGAAACCAGGTCTTCGCATTCCAGGCTGCATTCTTTGCAAAAACACATGGGGCAGACGTCCCGGCAGCCATAGCATTTTACACATTTAAGAAACTGGGATGTCCAGAATTCAAACCGGTCGGCAAGCCCTTTGCTGTCCATGTCAGCCACCTGAACGGCGTCAGGCGCCTGGGTCTTTTCTCCTGCGACCAACGCATCAGGCCATGGTTTTCTGCACTCACAGGCATTTGCCAGATCATCCGGACAGGAAAAGCCAACCGGAATCACTTTGTTTTCATTGAGCTGATTCAACCGGTAGAGCCCGTAAAGCCCGCGCTCATCACAGCCCCGGACCAGGATGCCAAATACATCATCAGGATAGGCCCTTGCAACAGCTATCAGGGTCTTATTCAACGGATACCGTGCATCCCCTGCCTTTTCCCGGTCACCAAGACTGAATCCGTCAAGACTTTCACCAGCTTGGAACAAATGCGGTGCCACATGGCCGTTCTTTTCGATCAGGCCGATGAACCCTTTGATCTTTTTTTCTTTCAGCAGGCCTGCGACATGCTCTTTTATTGTCTCAATCATGCTGTCTCTTCCGTTTCTGGCTTTAAGGGCGACGGCCCAAGTTCTTTGAGCGTATCAATAAAAGCATTTACTTCTTCCACAAACTCAGGTGCTTCAGCAGAGGAAACCCAACGAGCCCGCAGCCGCTCTTTTTCAATACCTGTAAATTCCATCATCTGGGAAAGGACATTTACTCTTTTTTCAGTACTATAATTACCATACAGGTAATTGCATTCTGACAGATGTCAGCCACCCACAAACACGCCGTCAACACCCTGTTGAAAGGCACGGAGCACGTGATGGGGAGAGACACTTCCCGAACACATCACCCGGATAATCCGGATATTTGCAGGATACTGCATACGACTGACCCCAGCCAGGTCAGCAGCGGCATACGCTCACCACGTACACAAAAAGCAAATGATATTGGGTTCAAAATTTTGATCACTCATATTATCTTCCTTAAATTCAATCTCCAAAATGGACGAGAATTTTTATTGCCATTCAAACATTTTTTACGCGGCGCCTATTTGTGCCAATAACTGGTCCGGTTTAAACCCCCTGAGCATCGCAGAATGACATGGGCAGGTAGCTGCACAATTGCCGCAGCCCTTGCACAGAATTTCGTTGATCCGGCAGGTATGACTGTCATTGTCAAAAGTAATGGCTTCGTACGGACACATAGGCAGGCATGCCATGCACCCCACACATGTGTCCGGGTTAATCTGGGCCACAATAGCGCTTTTTACAAGTTTTTCCTTAAACAGGATGGCTGCCACCCTTGAGGCAACGCCGATACCTTGAGTACGGGCTTCAGTGGCTGTTGCAGGATAACGCCCGGATCCTGCCACAAAAATACCGTCAGCAGCAAAATCAAGGGGCCGTAGCTTGGCATGGGCTTCTAAGAAGAACCCGTTTGCATCTGTGGGAACTCTGAGCATATTGGCAAGCTCGCCAGTTCCTTTCCTGGATGTCAGCGGCGTGGACAAAACAACAAGATCTGTTTCCAGTGTCAGATCCTGACCGGTTACCGTCTGGAAATAAGAAACTTTACCTTCTTCAACAACAGGGGGATTGTCAGGGGAGTAGACATCAAACCTAATTCCAAGCCCTCTTGCGTCCCAGAGCATTTGTTCTTTGTGGGTACCGTACATTTGCATATCACGGTAAAGGACACGGACATCAGCCAGGGGATATTTTTTCTTAACCGCCATGGCGTTTTTAACCGCAGTCATGCAGCAGATCCTGGAGCAGTATTCCTTTTTGGCACTCCTGGCACCTGCACATTGGATAAACACCATGCGTTTTCCGGTAAACCCGGCATTTTCAAGTGTATCTGTCTTAAGCTCTTGCTCAAGTTCCATCAAGGTAATCACACCCTTATTACCATACCCGAAAATTCCTTCCGGAATTAACGGCACAGCACCTGTGGCGATCACCATGGAGCCAACTTTTTCTGTCACCTCGCCGTCAGGCGTATTGATGGCAACCTCATAATTGCCAATATAGCCGCCTGTGGATTTTACAGTTGAACCGGTATAACACGTGATATTGTCACGGGATTGAACATCATCAACCACCCTGTCCAGAGCCTCTTGAGCAGTCTCACCCGTATCAAGGATGCCGATGGACTGAAGCAGGCCGCCAAATTTCTTGGTCTTTTCAACCAAAAGGACGTCAAGCTCCATGTCAGCCAAGGCCTGGGCCGCAGATAATCCTGCAATACCACCACCTACAATCATGATCTTGCGAGTTAAGGTGGATTCGATTTCCTCCTGGGGTTCCAACCCGGCAGCTTTGGCCACACCCATCTTGATAAGGTGTTTGGCTTTTTCAGTAGCCTCTTCGCGTTTGCCCATGTGCACCCAGGAACATTGGTCCCTGATATTTACCATCTCAAATAAATAAGGGTTTAGCCCTGCTTCTGCGCAGGAGCTTGCAAACAACGGATGATGGGTTCTTGGAGAACACGAAGCCACCAATACCCGGTTCAGATTTTCATCCTTAATAGCGTTCTTTATCTCAACGATTCCGGATTCTGAACAGGTATACAGATTTTCTTTGACATAAGCCACATGGGGTAACGTCTTGGCATATTCAGCCACGTCAGAACAATCCAGGTGGCCTGCGATATTGGATCCGCAGTCACAGACAAACACGCCGATACGGGGTTCTTCATACATTTTCATGACATCTTTGCTCATCTTTCCCCCCTTTAAGACACCTTTTTGGCTTTCATCACAGTCTGGACTGCCCGGGCTGCAGCAGAGCTTGCCTGGGCAACAGATTCCGGAATATCCATGGGGCTGTGGGCACAACCGCAGACAAAGACCCCGTCCTTTGAGGTATCAAGAGGGTTGGAAGCTTCCGTCTTAAAAAAACCAGACTTATCCAGGTCAATGCCTAAGGTTTCGGCAACCTCCGGGGTATTTTTCACTGGTGCACAGGCAGTGGCCAGAATCACCAGGTCAAATTCCTCTTTGACTATTTTTTGACTGGCGGTATCCTCGTATATCAGAACCGGGGCTTCATTGTTACCCTTGGTAATTTCAGCAACGCGGGACCGTTTGTATGTAATTCGAGAAGCATTGCCACCACGGATCTTATATTCTTCAAACCCCTTGCCTACAGCACGAATATCCATTCCAAAAATGACAGATTCCGTATCATTGTCATGCTCATGGGCAATGATGGCTTCCTTGATACTATGCATGCAGCAGTAACCGGAACAAAACGGGTAAAATCTTAAGTCCCGGGAGCCCACGCACTGAATAAAGGCAAGTTTCTTTGCCGTAGTAATTTTATCTACCTTGGCCTCTAATGCTTTAAAGTTGTTCTCCAAATCTTTGTGAGCCTTGGTTTTTGCCGCCCACTTTTCAGCATCTTTGGCAAGGTCTTCGGTCAGGTCAATACTATGGGTCGTCAAGCCTTGAAGGAAGGCCTCTGAATCCATACCATGTTTCTTTTCAAAACGGGTAAGGCCTTTGGCGGACTTTTTAAGTGCTTTTTGCGTATCAGCTTTTTCAGCCTTTACCTTCCGGTCTGAGGGACGATAGATATGACCTTCGGTAGGACCTGATGCAGACAGGAAACGCTCAAACTCCATGGCAGTGATGACATTATCCAGGGAATTGTACCTGTATTCAGGCAGTTTACCCGGATCAAAAATATCATATCCAGTGGCGACAACCACCGCACCGACATTAAGTTCAACCGTTTCGTCCTTCTGCTCAAAATCAATGGCTTCAGCCTGGCATTTCTTGGCACATACCCCACATTTTTTACCTTGGATTACCCGGCAGTGGTCCGGGTCAATGGCATGGGTGGAAGGAATCCCCTGTGCAAACCAGGAGTATACTGCTTTACGGAAGGCATGGCCTTCGTTGTAAAGGTCCACAACAGGGGTGGGACAGACTTCTGCACAGGCACCACAACCAGTGCACTTGTCAGCATCCACATACCGTGCTTTTTTGAGCACTTTTGCAGTAAAATTGCCAGCCTCACCGTCAAGGGCGGTCAGCTCGCAGTAGGCCATCAGCGTAATATTGGGATGTCGACCGACATCCAGCATCTTAGGCGACAGGATTCAGATGGCGCAGTCGTTGGTGGGAAATGTTTTGTCAAGTTGGGCCATTTTCCCGCCAATGGAGGGAAGCCGTTCCACCAGGTGAACCTTGAAACCCATTTCCGCCAGATCCAGGGATGCCTGGATACCGGCAATACCGCCCCCAAGGACAAGTATGTCTGTTGTCATTTTCGCTCTCCTAAAACTTACGCCGCCTGGGGCTTAATGTTCGCCGGCCCCAAAGCTTTTACTTGTTCGGTAAATTCGTTGGCCACATCGGCAAATTTATTGCCTTCTGCCGATGAAATCCATTCCAGCCGGACCCTGTTGGTATCAATGCCCAGCAGGTCTAAAAGTTTTTTTGTCATCTCAAAGGTTTTGGTTGCTTTTACATTACCATCCAGGTAATGGCAGTCTCCCATGTGTCAGCCGGACACCAGGACCCCGTCCGCCCCCTTTTCAAAAGCTTTGAGAATATAATTGGGGGTAATCCCGCCTGAGCACATCACCCGGATGATCCGCATGTTAGGCGGATACTGAAACCGGCTTACGCCCGCAAGATCTGCCGCAGAATAAGAGCACCAGTTGCAGGCAAAAGTGATAATTTGCGGATTAAATTCCATATCTACTATCCTTCTTCCAGTGCGGCTTCTACCATTGCCAGCACTTCATTATCATAATGGTAAACCCCTGCAGCACCTGTGGGGCAAGCTGAGGAACAGGCAGAACAGCCTTTGCAAAGCGCCTGCTGAACCACGGCGATATTTACACCAGCTTCATTTTCAACCACCTCAATGGCTCCAAATGCACAAGCCTCTTCGCAGGCACCGCAGCCCCGGCATAATTCTTCTTTAACCCGTGATACAACCCCGTCTACAGTCACGCTTTGCTTAGAAAGAACAACTGTGGCTCTTGATGCCGCAGCCTTGGCCTGGGCAATACACTCTTCCACAGGTTTTGGGTAATGGGCCGTGCCGCAAAGGAACACACCGTCTGTGGAAAAATCTACAGGTCTGAGCTTAGCATGTGCTTCCATGAAAAATTTATCGTCGTTCAGGGTCAACTTGAATTTCTGGGCTAACTCGTCATTCCCTTCAGCCACAATCGGTGTTGCCAGAATGAGAAGATCTGCAGGGATGCTGACGTCAAACCCCAGGATCCGTTCTTTAACTTTTATATCAAGGCTGGTTTCGCCCACAGCAACCGATGGTTTCTCATCCGGGGAGTAACGGATAAAAATGATGCCTTTATCCCTTGCTTCGCGGTACACACGCTCACGCTGTCCATAGGTACGGATATCCCGGTACAGGATATAGACATCCATATCCGGGTTCTTTTCTTTGAACCTGAGCGCTGTCTGGATGGAATGGGTGCAGCAAACCTTGGAGCAATATGGCCGCTGGGGTTCCCTTGACCCAACGCATTGGATAAATACGGCTGAATTGGCATCTTCAAGCAGTTCGGGCTTTTCCCTCAATGCCGGGTCAAGATCTACATGGGTAAACACCCTGTCATCCTGGCCGTAAAGATATTCGTTGGGCAGCCCTGCTCCGGCTCCTGTTGCTATGACCACAGCACCGTGTTCCAACTCTTTTTCAGTTCCGCCCTGGTTGACTTTTGTTTTAAAGTTACCCACAAAGCCTTTGGTATCTGTAACAGCCGAATTGGTCAGGATCTCTATATTGTCATGGGCCCGGACATCAGCCACGATCTTTTTTACATTCTCGGCAATGGGTTCACCTTTCCAGGTATAATCCAGGGTCAGTGCATAACCGCCAAGGTCTTCCCCCTGTTCGATAAGATATGTTTGATATCCCTGGTCTGCCATACCAAGTGCCGCTGTCATGCCGGCTACACCGCCGCCGATGACCAGCCCTTTTTGGGTAATCCCGACTTCAGGCTGGGAAAGTGGCGTCATAAGTGCCGCCTTAGCCACGGCAATCCTTACCAGGTCTTTTGATTTCTCAGTGGCCAGTTCCGGTTCTTTGGCATGAACCCAGGAGCACTGGTTACGGATATTGGCCATTTCGATCAAATATTTATTAAGCCCTGCATCCTTGAGAGTTTCCTGGAAAAGTGCTTCATGGGTTCTCGGGGTACAGGCCGCCACAACAACACGATTTAAGCCCTGTTCCTCAACCACTTCCTTTAGTTTATCCTGGGTGTCCTGGGAACAGGTAAACATATTTTCCTGGACATAGACGACATTGGGAAGCGTTCTTGCATACTCTGCCACGGCAGGAACATCAACGATCCCGCCTATGTTGGTTCCGCAGTTACAGACAAAAACACCGATACGGGGCTCTTCGATATCAACGGCTTTTTCTTGAGGATAAGTTTTGGTCCGGGTAAGCGTTCCGCGTGCCTTTGTCAGACATGCGCCTGCATCACAGGCAGCTGCGGAAGCTTCCATGACCGAAATAGGTATGTCCTTGGGTTCCTGGAGTGCTCCGCAGACAAAGACACCTTCGCGGCTGGTGGCTACCGGTGCAAAGCTTGATGTTTCGACAAACCGGTCATCGTTGAGCTTAACGCCCATGTTTTCAACCTCTGCGGCAAGTTCCGCAGGGGTTTCCATCCCAACGGACAGAACTACCATGTCAAAGGTTTCCACCACATTGCGGCCTTCTTCGGTCACATATGTACAGTCAAGGCTTTTGTCTTCGTTTTCCGTAATGGTATGAATTCTGGAACGCACAAAGCGGACACCTTCATTTTTGGCCCGCTCATAGTATTTTTCAAAATCTTTGCCATAGGTCCGCATATCCATCAGGAAAATAGAGGCTTGAAATTCACCATCCACATGGTCGGCAGTCATCATGGCCTCTTTTACTGCATACATACAGCAGACCGAAGAACAGTATCCGTTTCCGCATTTGTTCTGGTCTCTTGAGCCCACGCACTGCAACCAGGCAATTTTCTTAGGCTGGCGTTTATCCGGTGCCACCTCGATATGCCCACCCGTTGGACCGCCTGCAGACAAAATCCGCTCGTATTCAATACTGGTGACAACATTATCAAAGGCGTTGTATTGATAGTTATCCAGTCCGGAAGGATCAAAAGGTTTAAACCCGGGAGCAAGAATTACGGACCCGACATTGATTTTAACTGTCTTTTCCGTGTCCTCATAATTAATGGCGCCTGTGGGACAGATCTTGGCACAGGTCCCGCATTTATCCTTTTTAAGTTTGATACAAAAATTTGGATCAATGGCGTATTTCAGCGGAACGGCCTGGGGATAATCCACATAGACAGCTTTTCGCTTAACCAGGCCTTCGTTAAAAGTATCAGGGCATTTGCCCGGACATTTTTTCGTACATTCACCACAGGCAATACACTTGTCCATATCCACATAGCGTGGTGCCTGCTTGATGGTAATTTCAAAGTTGCCCAGTTCACCGTCAATGGATTCAACCGTGGAAAGGGTGTGCAGTTCAATGTTCAGATGCCGGCCGACCTCGACCAGTTTAGGTGAGATCACTCACATGGCACAGTCATTGGTGGGAAAGGTCTTGTCCAGCTGGGCCATGACCCCGCCGATTGATGCCTTTTTTTCCACCAGGTGCACCTGGTATCCTGAATCTGCCAGGTCAAGAGCGGCCTGCATCCCGGCAATACCGGAACCAACGACCATTACCGACCCGTGAATATTATTTGTATTTCCCATTTATATTACTCCCGATTCAACCCCTGGCTCTTTTATTCCCCATCCTGGTTTACCAGGTGGTTAGTAAGAAAAGAGGCAAGGTCAATAATCTCAATAGCATGGTCTGTGTTTTTCTGTGCGCAGGTCAAATGAATCTGGCACTTGGGACAGGCCGTTACAATGGTCTGGGCACCGACAGCTTCAGCTTCCTTAAGCCGCTGAATCTGCATGAGCTTGGAGCAGGTTGAACACTGCATCCACCCGGTGGTCCCGCAACACACGGCATTTTCCCGGTTGTGCTCCATCTCTGCAAGTTCAACCCCTTCAACCTGGTTGATCAGGTCCCGCGGAGCCTCATAAATCCCTGCCCTGCGTCCGAGGCGGCATGGATCCTGGAAGGTTACCGTTGAACTATTTTCGGATTTAAACGCAAGATCTGCTTTAGAAAGTGCCTGGGCCAGGAACTCTGTGATATGTACCAACTCGAACTCCAGGGGTCCGAAACGATCGGCATAGACTTCCTTGAACATGGAGTATCCTTCAGGACAGCCAAAAATAACTGTTTTGGCTTTTGATGCCCGGATCGCTTCTATATTTTGCTTGGCTAAGATCTCTACAGTATCGTCATCACCGTTCC
>JAKSAU010001095.1 GCA_022361535.1 Desulfobacterales bacterium | reverse complement strand
CTAAAACAGCAGCAATAGTCATGAAAGCAGATTTACTTTTTAGAATTTTGCCGCAATGCCCAGTAAGAACGGCACTCGATTTCATGATGTCATCCTTTTTGATTCTCGATATTATTTATTATGGATTTGGCAAAGCAGGTAGAAACCATTGAATCCAGGTTAGGATACCTGCTTACATACTTCGTACCATAATATAAAACCTTCATTTTTAAAAGTTAGAAATAAAGATTCTGCAAATGGGGACGGCTTAAGTGCTCAAATAGATGTCGCTATTGGGCTAACGTTTGGCGCAATCTGCCATGGAATGGATTCGGCTTTTCGCTTATATTTTTAACCTAAAGAGGTTTGACCGCCTCTTAACCTCACAATAAATCAAGGAAGATGAATATTATGGCAGATACAACAATGCATAATCTTGTCCAAGCAAATGGGTATGAAATGACATCACGGATGATGCCAAATAGCAACGCCCCCCAAAAAATAACAGTTGAACTCACCCCGGGAGAAAACAATGTGGATTCAGGGGACCGCTCTGAAAATACCGTACAATTAGATGTCACCACACTGAATAAGGCATTCAGTGTTGAAATCAGCCGTGAAGGTTTGGTTGCTCGCCGTCATCAAAAAAATACAGAAAAAGCAATGGAGAAACTTTCCGGTAAAACAAATCATCCCCCTGCTGTGTCAGCTTACCTTGCCATATCATCCGGGAATGCTGACAGCCAAAATATAGAAGATGCCGCAATGATAAACCTATCCAAAAACAAAGCCCAGGCCTATGCCATGGGAGCAGGTAACGATTCAAATGCAGGTGACCTCGATACCGAAGATGAGACAGCTATGATGCTTGTACATGAATACAATCAGGCAGCGGCAAATTACAGGAAACAACAATTTATATTCTCAGCACCTGACAGGCGAGAGCCATTATCCTTAAAATCGTAACTAAAACTTGGCGCAATCGGCAAACAACATGGCGACATGTGCCATGGCATATTTTACTAGCGTATCTATAATTCAGGCTCTTCTACAAATATTTTTTTAAAGTTACTGTTAACCCGAAGTGGTTGATAAAATTATAGACCCTTTTAAATAGAGGATTTGTAAAATGGTCTCTGTCCAAAAACAATTGAACAAAATAAATTACGAAATACAAAAAGAACTGGCAAAGTGTCAGCCCGATGCCGTTGATAGCAAGAATAGTAAGCCTTCAGTTTTTGTTACGAATCGCTTAATTGCCTTACATGCAGCTGCCCAATTACTTGAAGCCACCTCCAAATGCAATGCCATACATGTATTGGCTCAATACCGTATGATTGCAATTAAAGAGCAGAACCATCCCTTTATTGAAGGATATACAACCGCAATCCATATCATCCAGGATGAAACGTATCATTAAGACAAAGAACACCCCGTGATCAATCGAAAAAATATAATTTTTAGAATCTTCATGGGTTTGCTTCTTGGATACCTGTCTCCGGTTCTTTGCCAGGCTAATCCAGATTTAAGGCACTCTATTAAGGCTTCAGTAAAAACTGACACCCATAATATTGAGCATTTCAAGGATGTCACATTAGATCAGACTCCGGACAATTTTAAGTGGAATGAAAATCATTCCCCGATCCGAATTGGAGTGGTGAATAGGTTCTTTCCTTTAGGATATACAAATGAGATGGGGCAGTTAGCTGGAATTGACATTGACATCTTGGCATTGCTAAACCAGAAATTAGACAACGCGCTGGTAATAGTCCCCGGAACCTTTAAGGAAAACTTTCAAAAAGTAAAAGACGGCACCCTTGACGCAATGATGGACCTGACCCCTCGTCCTGAGCGAGAGCCGTATTTCAACTTTACCCGTCCTTACAGCAATGTTCCCCATGTCATCGTTGCGCGCAAAGACAAGCCGTTTTATTACCGTCTTTCAGATCTGTCAGGTAAGACCCTTGCCATTGAAGACGGTTTTTTTACCATCAAAGTCATCTCTAAAAAATATCCAGGCATCCGCATACATACATACAAAAGTACCATTGATGCACTGGAATCAGTACTTAGAGGTAACGTGGATGCGTATATAGGAAATCAGGCAGTTGCTGCTCACCATCTTGAAAAGACAAGCTTTAAAAATCTGGAAATCCATGGCCAAGTGGAAGAAACGCGAAGCATCAGCGCCATCGGTGTCAGAAAAGACCTGCCCGAACTTACAAAAAAACTTGACCGCGTCATCAGTGGTCTGGATCCGGAAAGCCTGTCTGACATAGAAAAAAAATGGGGTGTGGCAAAATTCAATAAGCAGCCTTCTCCCCAAATTCCTCTAACACCGGTAGAAAAGGAATTCCTGGCCCATCACCCTGTTATTCGGCTTCCTTATTTTAAGCATTCTCTTCCGTATATTGGGGTCAAAGATGACCAGCCTGCGGGCTTCAGTGTAGATCTAATCTCACTATTAGCTCGAAAAGCAGGTTTTTTGATCGACTGGCATTTTACAGAGAACACATCGGATGCTCTTACAGCGCTAAGAGGCCACAAGGTAGATGTGTTTAGTGCACTAAGAAAGACCGAAGAAAGGAAAAAACACTATCTTTTTTCCGACCCATTTCATGATTGCCAGTTTATACTCTTTACCAGGAAAAATCATCCAAACCTCCAAACCGCTTCAGATCTCAGAGAATCCGTACTGACTTTCCCAAAAGAGTATGTTGATGTTTTGCATACCAAAAACTTCTATCCGGGTCTGGACATCATCGAATCTGATACACCTGAGACCTCCTTGAAACTTTTGGCCTCAGGAAAGGCTGATGTTGCTATCATGGAAAGAAGTCAAGGGCTTGGGCTGATCAACAGGCTGGAGTTAAAAGGGATCATTGAAGCGGGAGAAGCTTACCCGAATATCACGCCGGAAGCAAACAACATATATATTGGTATCAGGAATGACTGGCCTGAACTTGTAGAAATCCTAAACAAAAGCCTGGCCAGCCTCAGCTGGGCTGAAATGGAGAGTCTCAGACGCAAATGGATGATAACCGGCCATGAAAACCAATATACATTACATAAGCATGCAGACTTGTCATTAATTCGCCTTGTTATTCTTACATTGCTTACTTTTTGTGTCGTCTGGGGCTTCTGGTGGCTGTTGAACCGATATGTACGGTTAGAGCAAGTCCATGGGATTACACTGGGGAAAAGCAGATTTGGCGTTTTGACAGGTGTGATCATCTTTATCATTATGATGTGTCTATTGAGCTGGTTTGTTTTAAAAAGGACCAAGGAGATCCACTATCACCAGATCCATGACAGATTAGTCGAAATGGTCCACTCTGCTGATAACCGTCTCAACACATGGATTGAAAAACGAAAAGGTATTGTTGAAGTCCTTGGAAGGGACCCTGAACTCAAACGTATTGTCCAACAACTTAGAAAAATACCAGCAGATAGTCCTGACCTGGCTGCATCCCGGGTAATAAGTCAGATCCAAAAACTTATAAAAGATCGAAGCAAAAGTCTTCCCAATATAGGGTTCTTCATTATTGATTCTGATCTAAGGACCATTGCATCTATGCAAAACTCTAATATTGGAACCAAAAATTTCATTGCCAGTCAGAGGCCTGATTTAATAACCCGTGCTTTCCAGGGTGAAGTGGTTTTTGTACCTGCTATTGAGTCAGATGTCCGGCCCACTGAAAAAACAGAAAACTTGGAAATTCCCTCCCAGCCAACTCAATACTTTATGGGTCCTGTAAGAGATGCAGATGGATGGATCTCATCCCTTATAGCCATTCAGGTGGACAGCTCTTCGGACCTGACTGATGAACTCAATGGATTTCGCCGTGGTCACTCCACGGAAGCATACGTTTTTGACCAAAACGGTGTCTTTTTAAGTGAAAGCAGAAATAACAATCAGCTAAGGCACATTGGTTTGCTTTCCGGAAAACCCGAGTCTTCACTTAAATTAGAAGTTCGGGATCCGGGAGTTAACCTCATAAAAGGAGAAACTCCTGCTCTCGAACGGTCAGATCAACCCTTCACACTCTTGGCCACCCGTGTATTTGAACTTAAGGAACAGCCAAGGCAAGAAAATATCTCCAAATATTGGTATTCGCCCAGGCATAACCTTGAATCTTACAGGGATTACAGGGGAGTGCCCGTATTTGGGGCCGGACTCTGGAATGACCGCCTGGAGATGGGACTGGCTGCTGAGATTGATGTGGAGGAAGCTCTTTTAGGTTATTACCTGACACGGCTGACCCTGCTGTTGGTACTCGGTATTGCCCTGGTATTGTCAACAGTAGGCGCTCTGATTGTACTTTTTGCTGGAGAACGGACAAACAGAGCCCTTTTACGGGCCAGGGATGAACTTGAGTATAAAGTTCTGGAGCGAACAAAGGCACTTGCAGAAAACCAGGATAAACTCAGAGAAACACAAAAGCAAACGTTGCGAATATTAGATTCTGCAGGAGAAGGTATTTTCGGTTTGGACAGAAGCGGTTGCATGACATTCATGAACCGCGCAGGATTATCTCTTCTGGAATATCAAGAACATGAAGTAATCGGTAAAGACGCGCACACCCTCATCCATCACAGCCTGCATGACGGCAGCCTTTACCCGAAAAGCGAATGCCCGATTGTACTGGCCTGCAACCAGGGCCAAGCCTCTGCAGGCGGAGAAGATCTTTTTTGGAAAAAAGATAAAACGTGGTTCCCCATGGAATATACCGCAACTCCCATTGTGACAGATTCGGGCAATGACGGCGCTGTTGTCACGTTCAGGGACATTACCTTGCGAAAAGAGGCGGAAAAAACCTCTGAAGAATCAAAGCAGGCCCTGGAAACCTCCGAAGAATACTTGAGCCAGATTGTCAATTTTCTTCCGGAACCGACATTCACCCTGGATGCCAATGGTCAGGTGGCCTTGTGGAACCGAAAAATGGAGGCATTAACAGGGATACATGCCAAAGATATCATTGGTAAAAACAATTACAGCCACGCCATTCCGTTTTGTGGAAAACGCCAGCCAATGCTGGCAGACCTGGCCATTGATCCCGAAAAAAACAAAAAACACGGATAAAGCACCATTAAACGCACTGG
>JAKSAU010000068.1 GCA_022361535.1 Desulfobacterales bacterium | reverse complement strand
TCTCTCGGCTTTTTTTTATATATTTTTTTTAAATATTCTCTTTTATTTTCTTTTATATTCTTTTGGCATTCCGACGGCATATCCTTTCGATATGCGGCCGCATCTTTTTGCCAACGCGCCTTACTTGCTTTTTCAGAGTCACTTATACGTTTTTTTGCCTCCCTAATTTTTAAATCAATGGTTTTATGCCGTATTTGCAGCGGTTTATTTTTGCTATTGCGGCCTTTATGTTTCACTAAATAAAACTTTTTTCTGATAATATGATCTACCACATCAACAGAAGCCTTACAGCGCAAGGCGACTTCTTCCAGGATGTAGTCGATACCACCACCGGCATCTGCGATTTCGACGTACAAATGCCAGTAAACCCCCCTTTGTTCAGCAGAAAAATTATAAACCCAATCGTTGTCCCTTTTAAATTCGGACGGGTCCATACTTATCCAGTATATATGTTTTTTGGCCATATTATCCCGATAGAAAAAATCAGGGCTGAAGTATGCTCCAGCCCTGTAAACAGTAAAAAAACTACAGGTCCGGTTATTTTATTAGTTGATACCGGCCCTCACTTATTGTCTTTGTCATAAACTCCTTTCGTTAGCGGCCCTGCCCCTATCGGGGTGTTCAAAATTTTGCCTGTTCATTACCTGCCTTTCTGTTAATGGTTAGCGGTTTATCAGTTCTATTAATCTCTGTATCAAAGATTCTATAATGCTGTTTCTTAATTCGTCAGACATACCGCTGAGAAAAGAGAATAATACCGAATCGGAAATAGTAACAAAAGCATCTACTTTCAAGCTGTCGTCACATTCAATTGCTTCAACTTCTTCGGTAATTAAAGCCAAAACTTTCTTGCTGATCTCTTCGGTATTCTGCCAGTAGCCGGAAAATTCCCCCAGTAAATTTATTGACGTGTTGTTTGTTTTGCCATGATGTGATAAATTAAGATTCTCACCAAATAATTGTTTTGTACGGGTTGTGCTTACCATTTGTATTTATTCCTCATACTGTTAGGTGATAAATAATGCTGCGATAGATTTACAGCGTTTACCCTGTGTGAAATCGTAAAAAATCCCTGCCGCCCGCTGGCAGGAAGGTCAATACGATAATCTATATGTAAACGTCGCTTGGACGGGCCGACGGTTGATTTTTGCCGGGGATGTCCGTTTCCCCGGCTTATTGCTCGTCGCTATCTGTTTCTATTGCAGCGTTAAGGCCGTCAGCTCTGCCACGATCATCCCTGACCGCCCTGCCGATCTTAATGCCGCACACCAGTATTCTATATGTAATGTAGCTGGTCACGACGATTGTAAGTATAAATGACACAAGAATAATACCTATATTTAGAAACGACGATTGATCTAAAAGCATTATCCTCCCTTCTTAACCTGTAGTAACAACAGAACTTTTTAAAGGGTTGTTAACTGATTAGTAAATAAATGTAATTAGTTTTGGAGGGACTATTCCCGACACTATTAAATAACATAAACCTTATAAACGGCTTACAGGAAAACAGGTG
>JAKSAU010000557.1 GCA_022361535.1 Desulfobacterales bacterium | reverse complement strand
GTTAAATTGTCGGAACTCAAACAAGGGGTGGGGATAAAAACTGAGTGGGGTAATGTGCGCCCATCCCTTCATTTGCAATGTGCGGCTATTGCAACAGCTTATTTGGGAAATGACTTTGATATCCATACCGGCAGCCGGGAACTGATGTTTCCCCACCATGAAAACGAAATAGCCATTGCCAAAGCTGGCACAGGCGGTCAGTTCGCGCAGGTTTGGATGCATTGCCATCCAATCAGTTATGACGGTTCTCTCAAAGCTGATGCACTTAGCGAATTAACCTTGGATTCCCTGGTGGATATGGGGTGGGACGAAAGAATCATCCGGTTTTGGCTGTTGTCTGCCCATTATCGTAAGTCATTGGTGCTTTCAAAAAAGAACCTGGATGATGCAGGGGCAATTTTGCAAAAAATTAACCGGTGTATTGAAACCCTTTCTGCAGTCACAGGTAAATCAAAAGAAGAAGATATTCAACAGATCACCTATGACCTGAGACAGGGTATGGTATCGGCCATGGCAGACGACTTAAAAGTCCCCACCCTGGTATCCGGATTATTATCTGTGGTCAAACGGATTAACCGGCTGATCAGCCACAATCAGATCGGCCCTGGTGGGGGAGAACGGCTGCGCAATTGTTTTAAGGATATGGATGCAGTGCTGAATATATTTGATTTTAGTAAAAAAACGGAATATTCGGACGCTGTGAATGCTCTCATTAAAGAACGCGAGACCGCTCGGCTCAAACGGGACTTTGAAACTGCGGACAGGATCCGTGAACAGCTCGACGGGATGGGGGTCTGCGTTCATGATAAGAAGGTTTAGATAACAATGAAAAAGGTGTGTTTTTTCCCTTTTACACATATGGATGATCAGCAGGTCCGTACCATGGACTATTTTTTTGAGGAATTCAGCATTCTGGATATAGACCCGGAAGTGAAACTGGATTCAACCCTGGCTGGCCTGGAAGCAGATGGGCGTGTAAAAAGAATGCCGATCCCGAAAGAACAGCTTAAAGGGATTGAAGATAAAATCCGGTCATATCGGGACTGGGCTGCGCTGCATAAAGGAAATGAGCGGAATTTAAAAGCACTGATGCGAGAATCCGTTTACCTTAAAGATGATTCCGGCGTTACTGCTATTCAATCGGGAATTCGTCAGGGGCTTTCCGGCACTACCGCTGATGAAAGTAATGAACCAAGTCAAAAGGATCCGTTACTTTTTTTGAAGTTTGCACAGAATCATGACAAGGAGCATCAAGCTATTGATAAAGCCCTTGATGGCCTGGATGAGAATAACGCAGCCCTTTTTGCAGAACTTAAGGGTGAAGTTGACGATACGGAATCCGCCAAGCATGATGGCCCAAGCCAAGACCTCGGCGCTGTGATGACCCATGAGAGAATTGATGCCTGGTGTAAGACCGCTGTTAACGCGGGGCTGCTTGAGGAGGATGGCGGCGTAGCGGTTCTGGCCACCACAAGCAGGGCAGTTATGGATTATATGATTGCCAATTCAGATGAGGTGATAAATGGGCTTGACATTGATTCCATAAAAGTGCATGAACATGGTTGTGACCAAAGGGAACAATGGCACCGGGACTTAAATAAAATCCTTGATGATATTACGGGAGACAACACGATATCCGGACAAGGTCGTCAGGGAAATACAGGATGCTGCTCAGTTGAAGGGCGGTTTAAACTCTGCCTTTTACCCCAAGGTGATGTGAATAAGAACTTAAAAAACCCAGGTTGGCAGATTGCTGTGTGCCTGGTAGAACTAAACTCATAAAAAAACTTGATTTTAGCAAAAAATATGTTGTAAAAGCGGATTTTAAATCAGGTATAAATTTTAAAAAATGAGTTTATAAAATTGTACCATTAATATTAAGGAGGCTATCAAAATGGCATTTAATCCAATTGTTGACGAAGCAAAATGTGTTGGCTGCGAAGAATGTGTTGACGTTTGTCCCGTAGAAGTATTTGAAATGGAAGACGACAAATCAGTTGCTGTCAATGCTGAAGAATGCATGGGCTGCGAAAGCTGTGTAGAAGTTTGTGAAGAAGACGCTATCGTTATTGAAGAAGACTAAATAGTAAAGCGTTTACGACATAAGCAAGAAAATTGCCGGGCGGCTCCCTGTTGGAGTCCCCGGCTTTTTTATTTCCTACAGTGGCAGGGGAAATAGCTTATATCATTTACGCCGTTTAAAATCTTAATGACAAGCAGCTTAATCCGCCGTCCAGTTTTCTGAACTCGGATACATCCACCTCAATTGTTTCATACCCTTTTTCTTTTATCAAATCCCGGGTTTGGTTAAAGCCCGCCGGGACAATAACTTTATCATTTACCCATAAAGAGTTGGCAGCATAAGCTTCCTGGTCCGGCACTTCAATAATTGTGAACGTCTCGAGTTCCGGCTTGGTCAAAAATTCTCCCCAGGCCAGCAAAATGTTGTTTTCAAGGTAAGAAATGCCTGTTTTCAGGTGAAGCACCGAGGTCAAGGTAACTGCGGATGCGGTCATACCGTATTTGTTCAAAATCGTTTCAAGCTGTTCAAAGCCCTCTTTATTGGTCCTGTCGGATAACCCAACATAGAAATGGCTGCCTACCATCATCACATCTCCGGCATCAAGGCTTCCTGGCGCCTTTATGGTTTCAATGGGAAGATCAAAGGCTGTCATGGCTGTCTTTACTGCAAGTGTTTCTCCCTTACGAGAGTCGGCCCCTGGACGTGTTATGACGGCACAATGGGGGGTGACCAGGCAAGTATCTTCTATAAATACAGAATCCGGGCAAGATTCGTCTGCTTCAAGAATGGTAACAGATACACCGCAGGATTTAAGGGCGTTAATATATGCGCCGTGCTGGTTACAGGCTAAACTATAATCAGGTGTCCCCAGATTTGCTTCGGTAATCCCTTTAACCATATTTTTACATGGACGTTTAACAATTGCATTTTTAAACATGAATACTCCTCATTCATTATGTCGTTTCTGCTTGAGTGTCGTTTTTTTGAACTGGTTTGGACGCATTGGTCAGATAAACACCAGTGATTACAAATGCTGCGCCTACAAGGATTTCCCGGGTTACGGTTTCATCCAGGATAAAATAGGACAGGATCACGGCTGATACCGGTACAAAATTAATAAAAATCCCGGCTTTCATGGGGCCGATACTTCGGATTCCCTGGTAATACCAGAGAAATCCTAAAACCGTCCCAAAGAACCCTAAATAGAAAAGGCTGCCCCATTCCAAAACGCCGTAGTCGGGAAGGGAAACGAACAAGCCTTTAAAGACCGCAGGAAAAAAAAGCATAATGGTTCCGGCAAGGGATGAATAACATACGGATGCCAATGGAGATAAACTACCCATAAGCGGCTTGCCCAAAATCGAGTAAGATACCCAGGACAGCACACACCCGAAGATGGCCAGCTCTCCTTTTCCAATACCGGTTTTAAGTATTTGGGACAGATCACCGCCGGAAATGATGACAAGAGCCCCCGAAACAGAAAGGATAAGCCCACATACTTTTACCGGGGTGAGTTTTTCTTTGAAAAACAGGGCAGAGGCCAGGCTGATAAATATCGGGTTGGTGGCTATGATCAAAGACGCCCTGTTTGCGTTGATCATGGTAAGCCCTGTGAAGAAAAATATATTATAGGCAAAGATTCCAGTCAGCCCCGTAAGAAAAATAAACACAGCCTGGTTGCGGTTTATACCGGGCAACGGCCCCTCAAGTTTCCGGGTTAAGATGACTAAGAAAAAGGAGGCGACAGTAAACCTTAGAAAGGCTGAACAATAAGGGTCTACATTGCCTGCAAGCCCTTTGCCCGCAATAAAGGTCCCGCCCCAGAAAAAAGCGGTAAACAGCAGTTTAATATATATCATTATAAGATCAGCCTCCTTAACGAACTTTAACTCGACTCTTTTAATGCAAGGGTGAATATCTGCACAGACAATAGATAAAATGTCAAGAAAAAGCTGGGCACAGGTTTTATACTCAGGCTTATAGGGATTCTCAAAAATATATTCCTTTATAATGCGGTTAGATTAATTATCGGCATTACCCTCAGAAGGTATTGCCAATTGAGCACTTAGGCTCATTAGTTCTAAGAAGGCGGCATCAGGCGGGTTTTTGAAAAAATTCGGCAGCCGCTTCTTAGAACTAACGAGCCGGTATTTGTGATATGGGATGCCCATGTTCACCAGGGCCAACCGAAAATTTATTTTGAGGCTTGCTATAGTTGTTTTAGGAAAGCAGCATCAGGGTTATTTGGAATAAAAATACAGCAACTGTTTTCAAGGATAAACAAGCCATTTTTTTATATGCTGATATCCCTGGTTTAAAAACAAGGATATTGCAGATTGTCAGTTCGAAAACCTATATCATGTATCCAGGCTTGAAAGCGCCAGCTTAAATGCTTTAAGCGCCAGTACAGCACAATGATGCTCTTTTTCAGGAAGGGTTTTCAGATAAGTGATGATTTGCTTTGAATCAATATCTAAAGCTTGGGCGGTTGTTTTACCTTTAACCAATTCAATGATTGTATTGGCACAGGCATGCGTGTAGATACAACCTTTAATATCATATGATACAGCAGATAGTTTATCCTTGTCTGTCATTATAAAAAACTCAATGGTATCACCGCACTCCCTGCTGGCTTTACCGTATCCGTGGCTTTTGT
>JAKSAU010000630.1 GCA_022361535.1 Desulfobacterales bacterium | reverse complement strand
CGGTCATCACTTGGGCCGGGGGCAGTTTACGGATATCCCTGAAGATGGACAGGGGGCACGGAATGTAGCCGAAACTGAAATAGGCGTCCAGCGCCGGGGGTAAAATCTCCCGGTTAGACCAGCCGCCGGCGAGCAGGGACTTGATTTCCGAGGCAAAGGCAAACCGCCGGCCGTCCCAGAAATAGTAGAACGGTTTTTTGCCTACCCGGTCCCTGGCAACAAAGAGTTGGCGGTCCCGGGTATCCCAGATGGCAAAGGCGAACATGCCGTTGAAGCGTTCCACCGACGACCGGCCCCGCTCGCGATAGGCGTTGAGGATGACTTCCGTGTCACTCCGGGTTGCGAAGGTGTACCCCTTTTCCAGGAGTGTTTCACGGATCTCAAGAAAATTATAAATCTCCCCGTTGAAGACGATCCAATACCGTTCCGTGGCTTCGGTCATGGGCTGGGCGCCCGAGGCCAGATCGATGATGCTCAGGCGGCGGTGCCCCAGTGCGGCAAACCGGTCCGTAAAATGGCCCGCGTCGTCCGGCCCCCGGTGGGCAATGGCACGGGTCATGCGACCGATCCGTTCCCGGGACTCGGTTTCGGCAAGCCCCTGAAAATCTATAAATCCCGCGATACCGCACATGGTCAGTCGCCTGCCAGTATTCGCCGGTAAAGATGGTGATACTGATCAATCATGGCTTCAAATGAAAACATGGCTTCATATCTTTTCCCTGCGGCCCTGCCCCTCTGCTCCTGCTGGTCCGGTTCTGAAACCGCCGCCATCAGCGCTTCGGCAAAGGCGTCCGGATCATCCGACGGAATCACCCAGCCTGTTTTGTCCGGTACCACGATCTCCGGGTTACCCCCCACATCGGTCACGATGGCCGGCACTTCGGCTGCCATGGCCTCCAGCAGCGCCATGGATGTACCTTCCGAAAAGCTGACCAGGCAGAAAATATCCAACAACTGCACCAGTCTGGCGGCATCGGAACGAAACCCGGCCAGGATCACGGTATCCCCCAGCCCGTGCCCGGAAATCCGCTCCTTCAATTCCGGCATCAACGGACCGTCACCGATGATAAGGCAACGTAACCTTTTGCAGGTCCGTTTCACCCGGGAT
>JAKSAU010000886.1 GCA_022361535.1 Desulfobacterales bacterium | reverse complement strand
TAAAACTCTCCGAGTTCGTCTTCCTGGCGGCGGCTTTCAATTTTATTGATCAGGTAGAAAACCTTTTTTTCCGTCCGCCGCAACAAGTCTGCAAGTTCCCTGTCATATGGGGAAAGGCCTGCCCGGCCGTCCATAATAAAAACAATGATATCGGCCTGATCTACAGCCTTGAGCAGTTGATCCTTTATTTGGGAGGCAAAGTAATCATCATCCGTACTTAAAAAACCACCTGTATCAATGAGGGTAAAAGACTTATCATCCCATTGAGCATCAGCATAGTGCCTGTCCCTTGTTACACCCGGCATATCATCAACCAGGGCCTGGCGGGACTTTGTAATTCTATTAAATAATGTGGATTTACCCACGTTTGGTCGGCCGACAAGGGCCACAACCGGTTTCATATTTTACCTCCGAAAATTTTACAGGCACACTTAAAAAATCAGAGTATTATACACCAATTACTTTATTTTAGAAATACTTGGAAAATCGAATCATTGAGGCCAGACACCGGCTCGTTTATCCCGGAAACGGCTGCCGCATTTTTTCCAAAAATACGGCTGATGCCTTTTTCCGGGACAAACGAGCCTATGTGCCAAAACGAAGTATTCGCCCCGATCGAATCACAGAGCGAACTAAGTTATAACGACTGCTAAAAACATTCTGATTGAATCTACTCAATGAGCTGGCAGCTCAACGCTTAAAACGAAAAACAATATGGTAACTGCCTAAATTGGCTGTATAGAGCTAAGGTATTTAACATGCACTTAGGATCTGACGTCCCGGAAAAGGACATCAGGCGCTTTTTTAAGACAGAATTTTATGCGGAGCGTAAAACATCTGATCCGGAATAGCTGTTCAAAAGGAACAAGAAAAAAGCGGCAGTCCTGTTCGGGATGACAGATCCGGTATTTTTATATGCCTATATTCTGAATCAGATCAATGAAGACCAAGATCAGCCATTTTCTGAACAATTCTGGCTGCAAGTTCTCGGTCTTTGTAAGGCAGGCGCTCTTCCCAGCTTTCCTTGGTATGGCCTTCAACTGCGTTTGCCGCAGCTTCAATTTGCGCTTTTGCTTCATCTGGCTGCCCTAAAGCATCGAAGGCAAGGGCCAGATAAGCGTGAGCCGGCCAAAAATAAGGATCTTTAGCAAGGGAGCGTTGAAAATAGTCTTTGGCTTTATCATAAGATTGGGTCAGATAATAGGCATGGCCCAGATTCCAGATATACCATGCAGGGTACTTGGGATCTAATCGCATGGCCTGTTCCATATAGGGAATTCCTTCATCATACCTGCCCGCCCATGTCAGATGTTCTCCCATGGCTGCCAGCCATTCGGCATTCCCCGGTTCTAAATCAATAGCTTTTCTGATCTGGGCAATCGCTTTTTCATGTTTGTGATCCCATAAATAAACATGTCCCAGAACACTATATCCTTCACTTTCACCGGGATCCAAGCGTATTGCTCTCTCAGCCAAAGT
>JAKSAU010000110.1 GCA_022361535.1 Desulfobacterales bacterium | reverse complement strand
TTTTTCTGCAAGGCTGGCCAGTCCAGCAATATAGTAGCCTTGAGACTCCTGTGGGTACAACTGCTTAGCTTTTTTTGCATGGGAAAGGGCCTGGCCGGATTTTTCTTGGATCAGCATACACTTGGCCATCAGAAGATGAGCCGTATAATCCCTGTCAGCCTTTTTAAGTGCTGATTTAAAGGCCGATTCTGCTTTTCCATAGTCTTCTTTGGCAAGATGTTTTTCCCCTTCCTGCATCAGGACAATAGCACCCTTCATTTGTCTTAAGGATGCTGTGTTATCCATGTACCGATCTTTGTGGAGAGAAAAATCCCTTGTATAAGTATACTGTCCCCTATCTCGGGATACAGCCTTTTCCAGACGGTCTGAACTCATAGGATGGGTTGCAAAAAGCATTTGCACACTGGAACCATGTGATTTATTAAGACTGTTGAGCATATTCATAAGTCCTACAAATCCTTGAGAGTCATACTTAGCTCCGGTCATGTATTCGTGCCCAAGAGCGTCTGCTTCGTTTTCATTTTCCCGTGAGTATTTGGACAAAAACAAACCCTGGCTTAGTGTACCAAGCTGCTGAGTCAAGCTGCCCAATCCTGACCCTTGGGAGGAAGCAAGTACGGAAAGTCCGCTTACAAGCAGACCTGAAATAGTTCCTTTTGATGCCTGCTCTGCAGAGTGTCTGGCATTTACATGACCAAGTTCGTGGCCTAACAAGGCTGCAAGTTCTGCTTCATTTTCAAGTTCAAGCAGGATTCCCCTTGTCACGGCAATGGATCCTCCAGGAAATGCGTAAGCATTAATATAGGTGGCATTAACACATTGAAAATTATAGGGCATATCTTTACGATGCACCACTGGAAGCATTCGATTCCCGACGTCGGAAATATAGGCATTAAGTGCTTTATCCTGTGTTACCCCATAATCAGATGAAAACTGAAAAGGTGAATGTTGTTTATCAATGGCAACCTCTTGGTCTCTTGACATGAGCATTAATTGCTTTCGTCCGGTTACAGGGTCTATGGCACATCCGGCAAGTCCCCCTAAAAAACTCAAAGACGCCAAGGTTGATAACTGTAAGAAACTTCGCCTGGTAAGGCAGTTTTTAATCAGTTGATTTTCTATAGAACTTTCCAGGTCAGTTATGGTCATTTTTCCACCCTTTTTAATTCTTTTTTAATGGCCAATCCCAAAGTTTGAAGGGAAAACGGCTTTTTGATAAACGGTCCTGCACCATACCGTTGCGCCTCTTCTACTAGTTCGGTCTTGGAATACCCGCTGGCAAGAACGGCCTTTATGTTAGGATTGATATCCCGAAGGGCTTTGAATGTCTCAAGTCCATCCATGCCTGGTGCCATGATCATGTCCAAAACGACCAAATCTACTTGCGGATTATGAGTAACAAAATCAATGGCATCCTCACCTGATGCAACTGCAAAAGCCTTATAACCCATACGCAGCAGCATATTTGATGTGATCTTTTGCTGGTTGTCAGCATCGTCAACGACGAGTACGGTTTCATTGTTTCCGGTATAATCGCTAAGGGTGTATATCTTATCGATTTTATCAGTGTTCTGCAAGGCTGTTGAAACAGGAAAATACAATTCAAAACAGGTACCATTTTTATCGCTTTTTACCTGTATATATCCTTCATGGTCATGAACCACATTCCAGACTATAGATAGCCCTAATCCTGTTCCGGACCTGCCCATTATTTTTTTGGTGTAAAAGGGTTCAAAAATACGATCTAAATCACCAGCATCTATTCCAGGACCTGTATCCGAAACTCGCAGGCACAGATAATCGCCTTCCAATATTTTTTTATATCCTTTCAACCGAGTATCTTTAAATTTTACTTTTTCGGTAGTAAGGATAACACGTCCCTTATTTTTTATTGCTTCTAAGGCATTGTTCACCAAATTCATCACTACTTTTCGAATATGAATGCCTGAAGCACCTATAATAGGCAGATTTTTTTCAAGATTGGTTTCAACTAAAATATCAGGGTAAAAATCCGTACTCTTTTTAAATTCAGGTGACTCTAAGTAGTCAGTAACAATGTCATTGACACACACGGGTTCTATACTCTTGGCTGATCCCCTGCCAAGGGTTAATAACTCATCTACAATAACCGATGCACGCTTGCCGGAATCTTTTATGGTCAGTAATGTTTCCCTCATCTTTGAATTTTCAGGCAATTCCATCATCGCCAATTCAGGTGTTGATACTAATCCGGACAGAACATTATTCAAATCATGTGCAACACCTGCTGCCATCAAACCGAGAGCCTCCATTTTTTTGGCCTTTTGCAACTCGGATTCAAGTTGTTTTTTTTCTTTTTGAGCGTGAATCTGCTCAGAAACATCTTTGATGACAAATAGTCTGGCAGGTTCTGTATTGTAGCGAACATCAACCCATTGGGTTTCAGTGCTGATTCTGCGGTTACTTGCAGACCGAATAAATTCATATCCTTTACCTGCAAACAGTTCATCAGGGATCATACCATTCAACTGGTCAACTGAAAATCCGGTAAGTTGTTCAAGTCCGGGATTCGAAAAAACAATCTGTCCTTTTTGAACAATAAAAATGCCCTGGGGTAGTGAATTTACAAGGTTTTTATAGTTTTCTTCACTTTCTTTGAGACGTGCTTCAGCCTCCGCATGGGCACTGATTTCAAGAGCAAGGCTTTTATTCATATCAATAAGTTCTTCATGCTGCTGATGTTCAAAAGTCTTAATTTTCTGCTCAAGTTCACGTCTTATGCGGTTATAGACAAAGCGGCTTCTGTTTTCATGGGCGATCCCGTAAACAGCTGTTGTGCCAAAACCGGTCGAAATAAAGAGAATAGTTGTCTGGGCTGCAATTGATAATGCAGGATCAACAGACCAAATAATTAAAAGACTCAGATAAACTGAAACGAGCAACAATGCCAATACTGTCGCCCTGAGTGGAGAAAGCTTGAACCCTGTAAATATTGCGGTTTCAATTCCAAGCAACAAGTATAGAACAAGGTTTTCTTCCCATGCAGTTACAGGTAACGTAAGAACAATCCAGGCTGTGGACGAAATTATCACTAAAAAAAAGACAAGAAGCCCAGATGATTTTTTCGGAGGTTTGACACGGCTCCATATTACCGTTGTCGTCAGGATTCCAAGACCAAGCCAAGCACCTGCTTGCATTTCAGGACCTAAGAATATTCCGGCAAGCGAGAAAACCAGACAGGTGAGGGCTGCCAGATTGAGGTCATACACACGTACCGGCATTATCCGATGCCGATAGGCATTTTCAAGATCTCCAGGTAGCCTTAATCGAACACCCTCGGGACGAATAGATTCAATGTCTCTGGCGTCCATAGCCCAGGCTAATGTTCCTTGACGAAAAGCGCTATGACAAGAAACATGACACCAGCCCCAATAAGTATACCCGCCAATGGGATATCAAAAAACAAAGTATACAATGCGGAACTGATGAATTCCACTGATATAGCATCAACGATTGCTTCGGCATTTGCTTCTGAAAACGAAGAAAGCGTAAGGTCTACAAAAATATTATCCGAACCCATGAACTGGGAAAGAATACTGAACAATCCTACAACAAAACCACTTATTAAAGAGAAAATCCCAAGCTTTGAGAACATTGTTAAATCCTGTGTTTTAGTATTTTAAGAAATCGCCGAGGCCATAAATAGACCTTTTTGATCACGTAGTATATCTGGGCAGGCAGTTTGCAGTCAAACATTTTTAGACATTGTCAGGATGAAATTAATTTTAAAATCGACGGTAAAAGACACAATCTGGATATAAAGCATATTTAACCACATAAATTGAGTAAGGCAGCTGTCCTTTAAATCAATTTGTGTTAACTTTTGTCAGATTAAATTTATAAGACTATTTTATCGAGTAAATTATGCAGTATTAGATATAATTTAGTTTTGCTTATCGGAGAAGACTGTCAAAATATACCTTCATCATTTTGATATTTATCAACTCACGCTTTTTGGAAAAATAGCTTTCTCAAATCAGACGTCGCGTAAGTGAATACTTTAATTTGCATACTCTTTATGCTAAAGCTGGACACGGACTTTTAACTATGACTTCATCTACTACATTAAAAAAAATCGGTTTTGCCTCGTTTATCATGATGGCTTCGGTATTTTTAAGCCGAGTAATCGGGCTTGTGCGTGAAACTGCCATTGCTTGGTTAGGCGGTGCCAGTTACGGTGTAGATGCCTACCAGGTAGCTTTTGTCATACCGGAAATACTTAATCATGTGGTGGCGTCAGGATTTCTATCCATTACATTTATTCCAATTTTTTCCCGTTACCTTTCTGAAAACAATGAACTTGAAGGATACCGTATCTTTTCAGTCATCTTTAATGGATTCGGTCTGGCTCTTTTGGTCTTCATTGCTCTGTCCGTGTATTTTGCCCCTGAGCTGATACAAATTCTTGCACCCGGTCTCAAGGACGGTCCAGCATTTGCCTTAGCCGTGAGAATGACGCGGATTATCATTCCAGCCCAGTTTTTCTTTTTTGCAGGCGGCTTATTTATGGCAGTTCAGTTTTCAAAGGAGAAATTCTTTATTCCCGCACTTTCGCCATTGGTTTACAACACAGGAATTATTTTGGGTGGAATTATTTTGCACCCGATTCTAGGTATGGAAGGTTTTGCCTGGGGTGTTCTGGTCGGTGCATTTATAGGCAGTTTTCTACTTCAATTTTTTGGAGCAAAAAAAACAGGGTTGACCTACATCTTCACCTTCAATTTGAAACATCCTGACTTTATAAAATACATACTCTTAACTTTGCCGCTTATGTTAGGCCTGACCATGACCTTTTCAACAGAAATTTTGATGAAATTTTTCGGGTCATTTCTTGATGAAGGCAGCATTTCAGCGATGAACTATGCCCTTCGCATCATGTTCATCCTGGTCGGACTGTTCGGTCAGGCTGTCGGTATGGCGTCCTACCCTTTTATGGCTAAAATTGCTGCAGATAACGACTTTATAAAACTTAATTCAATCATCAACCAGACCCTTAAATTTATTTTCCTTGTCATCCCGGTTTCTGTTCTTTTTATAATCCTGAGCAAAGAGGTTGTTTCCATTTTATTTCAGCGGGGTGCCTTTGATGCTCATGATACTGCTATCACTTCAGGAGTATTACCGTATTTTATGGTTGGAGCATTTGCATTTTCTGCACAAACCATTGTTTCCAGGGGGTATTTTGCCATCCAAAACACTTTATTTCCCGCTCTTTTTTCCACTTTCTGTGTTTTAGCAAGTTTACCTCTGCTTTATTGGTCAATGACGACCTGGGGGATTAAAGGCGTTGCATTGGGATTGTCCTTAACCGTTGCTGTGAGTACAGGCTTGCTTTTTGAGGCCTGGAACCGGAAGAGTCAGAACAATGAAAAAGGGTTGGTATATCGTTTTTTCATTAAAATGGTTTTGATCAGCATTATTCTTGGTATAGTTTTACAGTTGACTTATATGGCAGTTACTTTTCTGATCCTTCCCGGCACTTTGGCTATGAACCTTTTGATTTGCATTATCACTGGCATTATTTTTCTTTTTTTGTTCGGTTTAACTGGGAAAATATGTCATATTTCTGAGATCAATATCCTTTACGGAAAAGTTTTATCAAAGGTGATTCCATGGTACAAAAAAAGCAATTCTCCTCAGACGTAATCGACAAAATTATCCTTTTAGCCCGAAAACTTAAGGTTTCAAATTCAAACATAGCTTTTACCGGTGCCGGCATTTCAACTGAAAGCGGGATTCCTGACTACCGCAGCCAAGGCGGTTTATGGGATAAATTTAAACCTGTTTATTTTGATGAATTCATGAGCTCAGAACCTGCCAGGATAGAGTACTGGCGGCAGCGACTTGAAATGGAAAAAAGTTTAAAGCATACGAAGCCAAATATCGGGCATTATGCTTTGGCAAAACTTGTCAAAGAAGGGATTCTGGAATCGATAATTACGCAGAATATAGATGGCCTTCATCAAGCATCAGGTATCCCACAGGAAAAAGTGATTGAACTGCACGGAAACTCAAGACGGATTCGATGTATGTCCTGCAGTAGTCTGATCACATGGGATCAGGCAATGGATCGGATCGAGTCAGGAGATCTTGCCCCGGAATGCGACTGCGGAGGATACTTTAAGCCGGATACCGTTTCATTTGGACAGAGCATGCCTGAAAATGAAACCCGCAAAGCAGCTCGGCTTTCAGATAAAAGCCGTGTATTTATTGCTGTTGGATCAACCTTACTGGTTCAACCCGCTGCATCCATGCCGGAATATGCTAAAAGTGCAGGCGCTTTTTTAGCGATTATCAACCTTTCTGATACCCCACTGGACTATCGAGCGGATGTAATAATTCGGGAAAAGGCAGGGCCAGTGCTTGATACACTTGCTGAGAAGGTACTAAAAGCTGACCCTGCTTGAATTTGAATAAATTTTAAGAGCGCTGTTATATCTTAAACTGCTTCATCAACTCACTGAACTCGTCTGCCATCTTAGCCAGGTCCCCGGCACCCTTGTTCAGATTATGACTTTCTGTGCCCACGTTGGCAGACATCTCTTCAACTCCAACTATTTCCTGGGCAATTTCTCCCGCAGCTTGGGCACCTTGTGACACGCGTTCGTTTACCTCAGATATTTTAGCAGACACGTCATTAATATTTTTTGCGATCTCGTTGGTTGTAACATTTTGTTCTTCTACAGACGCCGCAATACCTGAAATGGCCTGGTTGCTGTTTTGTACGTTTTCAGCCTGCCCGGAAACCTGGTCAACCAACTCTTTAACCATCGTCCTTATTCCTTCCAGTTTTTCATCAGCTTTCACGGTAGACTGACTGGTCTCTGAAGCAAGTTCGGTTATTTCCTGAGCCACAACAGCAAAACCTTTTCCTGCTTCCCCTGCCCTTGCGGCCTCAATTTTAGCATTAAGTGCTAGCAAAGAAACCTGTTCACTGATAGAACGGATTTCATCGGTTACAGCATCGACATCTTTAGCTCTTACACCTAACGTTTTTACCGAAGATAAGATTTCATCAAATCCAGATGCAACATTGTCGATAAGTGATTTTGATTCTGATGAATTCTTTGCTATTTCCCCAACTGTTGCGCTCATTTCATCAATTGCTGATGCCAAAGTATTCAATGTGTCCGTAGCATCTGCCATGGCATTGGAAATGGCTGTGTTATTTACGCTCATTTCCTCGGCAGCCGCAGCCACATGACTTGATTTTTTAGAAGTCTGACCACTCGAAGCATCAAGTGAATCTGCAATATGGCTCATTTGTTTTGAAGACTGAGCAAGCTTACTAGAATTTTCAACAATTTGGCCGATTGTCTGCCTCAATTCCTTGGCCACTTGGTTTAAACGATTCAAAATATGGTTAATTTCGTCACCCATTTTTTCAGTGTTCAGTTGCCTGAAGTCTTTTTGCCTCAATTTAGATGCAGCTTCAAGGACAAGGATGACCTTTTTATTTACTATAAAGAAGAAAAAGAGCCAGACCAGTAAAACGATGACCACAAGCCCGGAAACAAAAATCAAAATACTGGTGTTCCTGCCTCGGTCGATTCCTGCCTGAACATCAGCCATGGAAGAAAGCACGGATATACCACCGAGAACAGGTCGTTTACCATGGCAGTGAAAGCATTTTTGCTCATTTAAAATAGGATCATTTTTCATAACGTAATCCAATCCGTTCAGACTTGTTTCAATTGAATCAGCAGACGTATTTCCGGATTGGATCATTTGATTAATATCTTCTTTGCCTAAAAGATTTTCGGTATACTCATCCATTGATTTTCCAACTGCTGAGCTATCTGTGGAAAATGAAATTATTTTATTGAAATCATATACATATACTTTCAGGTTTGCAGCCTTTTCACCTAACCGCTTAAACTGCGCTCTAACCGTGTCATTGTCTCCAATTGCCAAAGCATCGAACATTCCGCCTTCTACAGCTCTTGCAAGGCTTTCATTCTGTGTAGTCAACTGCTCTTTGCCCAGTTTTGCCTGGGAAACAATGCTGAACCAAAGAGAAACTCCCATAATCAACATAACACTTAAAGTAACCGGTATCAGGACCTTTATCCACAACCTGCGATTGATCATCCTTATTATATTTCTGATCATATTCCCCTCTCCCTTTATTAATGTCCGCCACTATAAAGCAGGGGCTTGAAGTTGAATTCGTTTACCCTATCCTGGTTATGACAACTTATACATGTTTCTATATCAATTTCTGTGATGATATCTTCCGGATCTTGTGATTCGGCATGAAGGCTTCCAGGCCCGTGGCAAACTTCACAACCTGGATTTTTAAGATCAGGGGTGCCACTTTCCGATACAAATCCACCATTTTGGCCAAAACCTGTTGTATGGCATTGAAAGCATTCCTGATACTCACCTGGCAACAGCTTTTTTTCCATTTTTTTTATGCTTGAAAATGAGTTTGCTTTTTTAGAATATTTTGTAAAATTGTCATATTGTTCCTCATGACAATCCTTGCACTGAATAGACCCGATAAAAACCTTTTCCTGGGCATAGAGCGTACTGCATAATAAGCTCAAGACGGCAAGCAATGTTAGCACTGAAAAGCGCATGTCACCTCCTGATAAATATGATTGAAAGTTTTGTTAGCATTGTGTTAGCCCCAAAAAGGGTACTTCACTAACAGGAAAATGAAATGGATACAAGAAAAATTTACAAATGTGTAAAATTGTTTTACTTTTTAAAAGTCCTGAATTTTATATGTGATAAGAGAAGGTTACATCCAAGTCACTGGTATACGAACTTGAAAACCAGCCTTATTTTTGAATAATAAAAATCCTTTGTCCCGCCCAAAAAGATATAAATCCCGTGTTACCCTGACATCCTGGGTGCAATACTCCACAATAAGGTCAATCTTGCCCTGCTGCCACCACTCAAGAGCTAAAAGGCCATCCGCACTTTTTTGAACACCTAGAGTTTGCCCTGCCAGGTGGTCAAGAGACAATCTATAGCCTAAGCGCTCATGAATTTTCATTAGCATATCCAGGGTTGGCAGTGACTGAAAATCAAACTGACTTAACCCGGACAATACTTTATAGTCGAAACGGCTGATGTTAAAACCGATAACCAGGTCCATCTTTTTTAATTGCTGGACAAGCTCATCCATATCATCCTGATAATAGACTAGAAAATCTTGGCTTTCAGAATCATACAAAACAGCACAGCTTACTCCCATACGGTCTGCCTTGTGCCACCCCCCAACCTGTTTGGCGGAACGGCGGGTTTCGATATCAAGCACACCAAATCTTTCAGGTTTCTTACTGTTTTTATCTGTGTTATCCAAAATCTTGTTGTCTGCAGAAACTTTTGGCAATGGTAAGTGGTTATTTGATGGAGGCATTGAAAATTCATCTTCTGTTCCGTTATTTTCCCAAATCATCTCAAGGATCGTCTTCGCCGAAAATTTATCAATGGGCCTGTTTCCTGATCCGCATTTCGGGGAATGAACACATGCGGGACACCCTGTTTCGCATGGGCAATCGGCTATGGTTTCCAACGTTCTTTGAATTAATAGGGAGGCATTGTCAAATGCCTGTCTTGACAATCCAAGGCCGCCTGGTGCCCCGTCATATATAAAAACAACGGCTTTTTCTACCTGGGGATGATATGGAATTGAAATGCCACCCAAATCGTTTCGATCTGTCATAACCAGCAAAGGCATTATTCCGATAGCTGCATGCTCCATGGCATGGATACCGCCCATGAAATGAAGCTGTGCGACTTCTAAATGCTCTCTGACTTTTTCCGGAATCTCGATCCAAAGCCCTTGGGTTTCATAGGTGAGTTCAGGCAAATCAAGAGAAACCGTACCAAGCGACTTGCCTGTAGATACACGTTTCATCTCATATCCGGTTACCTGTTCGCGTATTTTAAGACGCCCGAACCCAAGTCGTGTACCTCTTACCATGCAGGTATCATCCACTGAAATGATCTCGGTGGATTTTGAAGATCTGGCCCGGGTGTAATAATTGACAGTCTCTTCTTTTGCTCTAACGACACCTTTGATGTGGTCAAACAGGGTAACCACATATGTCTTACCGCGATGCAAATAAACCGCACCTTCATGGGTTTCAAAGTAGGATCTGTGCCAGTCTATTTCCCCTAAACTTTGGCGGGTTTCTTCCTTGAAAATAGGAATGGTTTTTCCGGTTCCCCGCAGACTAACCTCACGATGGGGCGATTTTCTGGCTGAATACCAGGTTGTACCGTCACGGCTTTGAAGAAGTTTGCCTCTATTTGCAAGATGGTCAACACCTCTTTGAACGACAGGTTCCAAATAAAAGGGATCATCTGTTTTAAGACTGAGTTCTGCAGCTGCACAATCCAAATGCCGGTGCAGTATCATTGGATTCTCGGGATTCACCAATGCGGTTTCAGGAGGCATATTAAAAAAAACCTCCGGATGATTGATGAAATACTGGTCAAGAGCGTCTTCATGGGCAATTAGAACCATTGCAGAATCTTTACCGTCTCTTCCCACACGGCCGGCCCGCTGCCAGGTGGACATGATTGTCCCCGGATATCCCACCAAAACACAAAGATCAAGATTACCAATATCAATACCAAGTTCAAGTGCAGAGGTGGAGACAACACACAAAAGCTTACCCGTGGCAAGTTTTGTTTCAATTTCCCTTCTCTCTTCTGGTAAAAATCCGGCACGGTAAGCAGATATTTTATCTGCAAACGTTTTAGCCCTTTGTGATGCCCACACAGCTATAAGCTCTGTGATCTTTCTTGACTGGGTATAAACAATAGTTCTTAAATTTCGATGAACTGCTGCGTGAATTAATGTTATGGCCGTTTGTGCCGCCCCATCAAGACCACGCATCATCAGCACATCTTTTTTGCCGGTAGGAGCGCTTTGTACATCTACAACCTGGACAGGCAGACCTGTAAGCTGATGAGCAAGCTGTGCAGGGTTTGCAATCGTCGCAGAGCAGAAAATAAAACACGGATTTGAACCGTAGAACCTGCAGACTCTCAGCAACCGCCTGAACACCCAGGCCATGTTAGACCCCATCACCCCTCTGTATGTGTGAACCTCATCCACCACAACATATTTTAGATTGGCAAAGAAGGATTCCCATAGATGATGGTGCGCCAGCATAGCCAAATGCAGCATTTCAGGATTGGATAAAAGGATATTGGGTGGATTTTTACGTATTTTGGCCTTTTGATAGGCTGTAATATCCCCGTCATATACCCCTGCACTTAGCTTGCTGTTTTTTTCAGATAGTGTCTCAAATACTTTAGCATCTGCGCGGTTGAGTAATTTGCACACAGTATCCATCTGATCTCTGGCCAATGCTTTTAAAGGAAACAGGTAAAGGGCATGACAGGCAGGATCTGAAATCAATGCATCTATCACAGGCAGATTGTACACAAGACTTTTCCCGGAAGCCGTGGGTGTCGCCACCACCGTATGAGTGCCTTTAAGAATTTGTTTTATAGCAAGGGATTGGTGCAGATAAAGCTTTGGTATGCCAAGCTCAGCCATAAGTGGCTCAAGATTGTTTTTGAAAGCAGGGCCATCATCTATGTCTGCATGTACAGCAGGTTGGGCATCAAAGGTTTTGTGGCAGACAATGTCTCCTGAGAATCCTTTAAAGGATTTTAAACCGGAAATATAATCGCCAAGGGACAACTTGTTCGCCTGTAACTATAAAATGCTTTTGCCTAATGCAGATAGAGTCAGTTCTACTGCAAGTTCTGCGGTTTTATTGGCCACATCGAGAATAGGATTAACTTCCACCAGATCCATGGAGCACAGCTTGCCTGAATCGGATAAAATTTCCATGAGCAGATGTGCCTCCCTGTAGCTTATCCCCCCTGGAACAGGCGTACCCACACCTGGTGCCTCAACCGGATCAAGAGCGTCCATGTCAAGTGTAAGATGAAATCGTTTTAAGTGGGCGAATTTCATCATGGCTTTTGACGCAATTGTAGATATACCTTGTTCATCAATATCCCGCATAGTGAATATGGTAATACCAGACTTTTTGATGCGTTCTTTTTCAGCCGTATCAAGATCCCGTTGTCCGATCATAACGACATTGTCAGGATGCACTTTCATGCCGGTGTTTCCAACATTCACAAGGGATTCATGGCCTTCACCGATCAATGCGGCAAGAGGCATACCATGAATATTGCCCGAAGGAGAGGTTTCAGGGGTATTAAAGTCACCATGTGCATCCACCCAAATCAAACCAATGGGCTCGTCCTGGGCCATGGAAGCAACTGTTCCAACCGCAATGGAATGATCTCCGCCGAGAAAAAGAGGGAAGCTGCCCTGTTTTCTCACCCGGCTGCCCACGTCAAAAATGGTGTGGCAGATCTGTGTAATTTCTTTGACATATTTATCATGGGCCATGTCCATATCTGTATCACGGATAGGAATCTGCACATCGCCTTCATCAGTGACGTCATGACCGAGGTCTCTTAGACGGGAAATAAGGCCTGTATATCTTAAAGCGGCAGGACCCATATCCACTCCCCTTAGCATCTGGCCGAAATCCATTGGTACACCGATTATACTGATATGCTTTGACATATTTAAATCCTTTTGCGATGTGGAACGCGATGGTAAACTTAAGCCCTCAATCTGTTGACAGGTCATATATCATAGAGTAAGAAACCTATTCAATAAAAATCCAAGTACACAACCCCGAATGAAGATAGGGAAACGGAGAAAAAATGGAACGTAAGTACGAGCTAAAATCCATGGAAACCCTTGAAATGGTAAGAACCTTAATTGAACAAGGCGTTGACCGGATGTCAATTATTCTTCGCCACTCAGACAGGTTTTACCACAAGGATGCTCGTATGGAACCGTTTATGGGTCTGACTGAGCAAGGCAAAACATATGCTTTTGATCTTGGCAAAGCATTTCCTGCAGACATCCAACCGGTACTTCATTCAAGCCATTTTGGCAGGTGTATAGAGACAGCATATTTAATTGACAAAGGATTTAGTGCCGTTACCAATACCAATCTTATGCACAATACTACCCATCACACCCTGGCTCCGTTTTATATAAAGGACATTGAACAAGCACTGGGATTAATGATGGACCGGGGAAGTACACAATTTATCCGAGACTGGTTTGACAAGGCCATTGATCCTACTGTTATGGAGGAACCCGGTAAAACTGCAGATATCCTGGTAGATTTCATGGCTACCCGGCTTAAAGAACTGCAACCCGGACAGGCTGCCGTTTGCATATCTCACGACTGGAATATATTTCCAATCAAAGAATTCAAGCTTGGTCTCCCCCATGAAGGCGCTGGAGATGTCGGATATCTTGACGGGGTAATCTTCTTTGATAAAGATGATCAGACGTTTGCGGTCACCTATCAGACCGACCCAATTGCCATCTAATTGCTTTTCGTTTTAGAAAATTTAGAATATCCGTTAAAAAAACCGGCAATAACGTCAACCATACAATCAGGCTTCTGCCATAAAAACAGCCCTGACAGGTGCCGGATACCCTTCAATTGTTTTTGACGGATCATTGGGATCGAGAAAATCTTCAAGTGATTCGGTTTGAATCCAGTCTGTTCTGCGCTGTTCAGTTATGCTGGTCGTTGTAACATCTACACATCTAATATTAGAAAACCCTGCCCGCTTAAGCCAGGACTCCATTGCAGCTAAGTCTGGTATAAAAAAGACATTTCTCATCTTTCCGTACCTGTCATCAGGAAAAAGGCAATAATTCTGCCTGCTGTCAAGTACCAGGTTCTCCAATACGATCTGACCACCTTTAGACAGACTGTCATAGATTTGTTTTAACATCTCAACCGGTGATTTGCGGTGGTAGAGAATTCCCATACAAAAGACCAGATCAAAATAGCCGTCCATGAGAGGTAACTGGTGATACGGAATAGGAAGGCAGAATACATTTTCTATATTCAGGTATTTTTGAACAGCTTTGTATTGGTAATAAAAAGAGCTTTGGGGTTCAAGTCCAAGAACAAACATTGGCTTATATTCAGCCATTTTGAACATGTAATACCCGTTGCTCGAACCGATATCAAGTATCTTACGGTTAGAAAGATCAGGAAGGTGTGGGGCAAGACGCTCCCATTTCATCCAGGACTGCCACTCGGTGTCAATGTGGATACCAAAAAGGTCAAAAGGCCCCTTCCGCCATGGACACAGATCTTTTAGACCTTTTAGTAGCAAATCAGCAGTCGAATCTGGCAGGTCTTCTGAATTTCCCGCTCGAACAGCTTTGGCACTAAGGTCAATAGATCCGGGTTCAATGTTAGGTAATGAATCAACAACAGTTTGAAATCTTAAAAAATTGCCTTTGGCATTGTCTAAAAACTGTCTTTTTTCATGTACGATCGCTTTAAGTTCTTTATGCCATTTGTCACAACAAAACCGAGTACTTTGTGCTAAAAATCTTTCCATTTTTCTTCTTTTTAATCACATTTTTGAACAGCTATAGGAAGGTTGCTTATTTAACAGCCATCATGGAGGTGAAGTTAAACCATTTGAGCCAGACATTGAATACTGAGAACCCAGCAGAAATGATTCTGTGTTCGTGTGCAGCTACGGATTCAGGAATAAGAACTTTTTCCAATGCATCACGCTTCTGGCTGATCTCAAGATCCGTGTATCCGTTCTCACGCTTAAACTGAAAATAAAAATCCTGCTCAAGACTGCTTAGGCCTGAATCAGGATGAACAGTTTTTTCAGTGACAAGAAGTACACCGCCAGGACACATCCCGTCATAGACAGTCTGAATTAGTCCGTCCCTTTTTTCGGGACTAAGGAACTGGAGGGTCAGGTTAATAACCACAACTGAGGCATTTTTGATTTTTACATCTTCCATCAGCCCGCAGACAAGCTCAACAGGAAGGCTGTTGTCATGAGCGTCCAGCCGTTTTTTATATCTTTCAATCATTGGGATGGAACTGTCTACTCCGATAAGATTGAATGGGCAAGTACCGAAACTGTCCAGCAAAAGTAAGCCTAAGTTACCATGGGAGCATCCAAGATCGTATATCCGGGTGCCGGGTTGATAATACCGTTTGCTGAGCCTGGCTTCCTGTTTAAGCGCTTCTCCGTAAAAGGGTACAGATCTGACTAGCATATCGTCAAATACGCGGGCCACCTTTTCATTAAATCTGAAAGGAGATATTGTTGTTTGTTTTTGGGCAAATACCCTGTCTTTTTCCATGATTACTTTTTCCATAAATTCGGCCTCCTATTACATTATTTTGGCGTTTTCTGCAAGATAGGCCAAGGATTCACATTCCAATTTCGTTACAAATTAAATATGTTTTTGATTAAGCTGGGTATTTTGTAGGCGAAATTATTGCGACCGGTCAGGTCAACGGTATTCTATTGCTTGACGCGCCGGGCGTGACAATGATATTCTTCGGTTTGACAACTTCCAGGACGAATCACATTTATCCTTAGCAAACGCATCAGGAGGTCAGGACATGGAAATAGTTGGAATTGATGTTGGTTTCGGTTTTACCAAGGCATACAACGGAAAAAATTCCGTTATATTCAAGTCCCTGATTGGAGACGCCACAGACATACAGTTCCGTTCTTCAATGGGGGACGCTTCTGCGACTTCAAATCTTCATATTACCATCAATGACAAGACCTATTTTCTCGGCTCCTATGCAGAACTGCAGTCCAATATCACAGAGTACACCTTGGACCAGGATAAACTGGTTGAAGAATTTATTAAAATCCTTGCTATTGCTGCCGCAGGAATTTGTTCCAATACTACCGGTCCCATGAACGTAGTTACCGGCTTGCCAGTTGGGTATCTCAAGCGAGATACTAAAAGACTTAAAGAAATTATCCGCGGAACACATGAGATAACTTACCACAACCAGGACGAACCGGATGAACATCGCAGAATCCAGATTGATAAGGTTCATGTTATTCCTCAGCCCATTGGATCAATTTTCAACTTAATCTTTGACGAAAAAGGTAAAATTACCGACCGTGGTTTGGCAGGATCAAAAATAGGTGTTGTTGATATCGGGTTTAAAACCACTGACTTTTCAATATTTGATCACTTACAGTATATTGAACGCGGATCCACCACCATGGATACAGGAATTTCCAAATGCTTCTCCGTCATTGCCAACAAACTAAGGCAGGAAAGCGGGATCAATATCGAATTGTACCGGATCTTCAAATTTGTTGAATCCGGAATGATAAAAATTAAAGGAAAAGAATACAACATTACCAACCTTAAAAAACGGGTTTATACCCACGCATCCTCTGCAATTGCCTCTGATTTGACCCGATTGTGGGAGAACGACTGGGATATTGACACAATTGTCCTGTCCGGAGGAGGTTCCATACCATTGGCTGAATACTTGATTCCCAATATTGAAGGCAATGTTATTCCAATCCAGAAAAATATCGATGCCCGATTCAACAATGTACAAGGATATTGTAAATTCGGCCATTACAAATGGGGCAATAAAAAGGTCGCTCCGGCTAAAGAGCGTCCTAAAAAAGAGACACCCAAAGAACCTGTTGAACCGCCCGCCGACCAGACATCTGAAGAACTCAACGAAAAATCCGGAAAAGGGTTAGCCTGGCTTAGAAGACAGAATTAGAGGAACACATGAACACTGAAACACTGACCCGCCTTTTGTCCCAGGTGGCCGAAGGGTCATTGACTGTTGAGGCAGCACAAAAAGAATTCAAACACCTTTCTTTTGAAGATATCGGATTTGCACACGTAGATCACCACAGATCTTTGCGCAAGGGATTTCCAGAGGTGATTTTCGGGGAAGGCAAAACGTGTGAACAGATTATTGCCATCCTTGAAAAAATTGAACAAACCGAAGATATCGTTCTGGTAACGCGCATTGATTCACAAAAAGCGGGACCTGTCTTGGACAAATTCCCGGATGCAAAGTATTTCGAGGATGCCCGTCTGCTAAAACTTGAAAAAACTCCTCCCCAAATAACCGGTCAAGGTACCGTACTTATTATTTCAGCAGGTACCTCTGATATACCTGTTGCACGGGAAGCAGCATTGACGGCCAGGGCTATGGGTAACCAAGTTGAAACATTATTTGATGTTGGCGTTGCAGGCATTCATAGGCTTTTTGCACATAAACGAATCATTGATGAGGCAGCTGTAATCGTCGTAGTTGCAGGAATGGAAGGCGCCCTGCCCTCTGTTGTCGGCGGAATGGTACGCGCTCCTGTTATTGCGGTTCCGACAAGTATTGGTTACGGTACAAGTTTTAATGGCATGACAGCGCTGTTAGGCATGCTCAATTCGTGCAGTTCAAATATTGCAGTAGTGAATATAGATAACGGATTTGGAGCCGGCTTTATGGCTTCTTCCATAAACCATGTCGGTGTGGCCTTATAAACCCTATAATTCCTGTCTTAGGGACAAGGCATCCTTATTGCCCGGATCAATTCGAAGCACCTGATTCAAGTAATCATCAGCTTTAAGCACTTTGCGGTTGATATAATAAATCCTGGCAATCTGAAGCTTGGCCTCAACATCCCCTTTCCTGTTTGAATCTACCGTTCGAAAATTGGAAAGGGCTTTTTCATAGTCCCCGTTTTCCATGTATACCAATCCGGCCTTAAACATCAGGTCATAGTTAGATGGATTTTCTTTTAGGGTCTGCTCCATGATTTGAGTGACGTATTCAAGCTCATGGTTGTCTAAGCAGATATCAATAATTCTTTCTTTTAATGCAGTATTTCCTTTACTCCTGGAAATCACTTTTGAAAAGAGTGCCAGTGCCTCACCTTTATATCCGTTTACCAGCATATTTTCTCCAAGGCGTGTGGCAGAATCAAAATATCTTGTGCTTAGGCTAAGAATTTCCAGGTAAATCCTAGCCGCTTTCCTGTATTCTCTTTTTTTGATATACACGCGCGAAAGGTGGTCACGGGAAATAGTATCTTGTTTGTTAACTGAAATTGCTTTTTTAAGACATTTTTCACCAATGGCGGCTTTTTTTACTTTAAAATGAAGCAGTCCTAATTTTCTTAAAATTCTTGAGGCAGAAGGTTTATGAAACAAAGCAAGACGAATCTGTTCAATGGCGCCTTCTATATTCCCGGCTTCTTCATATTCCCTGGCATTTAGTAAATGCTGGGTTGCTTCATCCGGATTGTTAACATTAGCTACAACGGATTTTATTTTTGAGTCCAATGCTGCCAGGGTAAGCGGTTTGAGCAGGTATGCATCTATTTCGTGCTCAGCGACTTCAGCCACGATATCACGCTCATTTTCTGCTGTAACCATGATGACGGGCATGTCTCTTAGCATCTTATCTTGTCGAAGATGATGGAGCATTTGGCTACCATTCATTTCAGGCATATTCCAGTCTATAATTGCCAGATCACACGGCGTAGACCGTAACACTTCCAGCCCGGTTTTGCCATTGTCTGCAAATCGCAGCATCTTCCCGATATTCAAGTTCCTCAACATCTTCCTGATGGTCAGCCGCATACTTTTCATATCGTCCACTACGAGAATGGACATGGTTTCAATATCAATCATACCCCGGCTTCCTCGGAAAATAATTTCAGTTGTTTTTTAATACGTGAAAAGAGCTCGTCTGCATTGCTTAGATCGGCGTTACCTGAATCCTGTTCAAGTTGAAAAGCTGTCTGCCTGACCTGTTCCGCATTTACATTTGCAGCAGAGCCTTTTAACGCATGAGCACATGTTCTCACGTTTTCATAATTATCTGTTTGTATAGCATCATCCAGATTCTCAATAAGATCTCCGATCTCTTGAAAGAAAGACTCTAATACAACCTGGACAAGTTCACTGTCATTTCCAAACCTCTGTATAAGTGTCTCTTTGTCAAAGACCTGGACCTCTTCGGTTTCAACCGTTTCTGGCTCAGATGCTTCTAAATCAATGGACATATCCTGTTGGGATGGGTCATCTTCATTTATATGAAGATAAATGATCCTTGCAAGCGTATCCGGTTCAACAGGTTTGGCAATAAAATCATCCATACCGGCTTTAAAGCAATTCTCTCGGTCTTTTTCAAAAGCATTGCCTGTCATTGCTATAATCGGTATAGCTTGTCTACTATTTCCTTCCTCCCAGGCTCTTATTTGCCGGCAGGCTTCGTATCCATCCATTACCGGCATTTGGCAATCCATTAAAACCAGATCGTAATTATTGGATTTTACTTTTTCTAATGCATCCTGTCCATCAGAGGCCTCATCTGTTTGATAGCCTTGTTTATTGATAAGTGCTTTGGCAGTAATCCGATTTGTTTCAATATCATCAACTACGAGTATTTTTGAACTTTGTTTTTTGCTTTCAGCAAGGGAAAACCGCGTAATGATAGGATGATTTATGCATTCTCTGTTACTAAAAGCTAAAACTGCACTTATACAGTCCTTGAGAGTTGTTTCTTCCAAAGGAAAACTTAAGTAAGCGCTAAATCCTAAATCTTCGAAGTCACGGGCATCCCCTTTTTGTCCAACCCCGGTAACAAGTATGCGTTTTATTGAACAATGCTCGTTATGGTCTTTAAATGATTTTCCCAAAGCCCTTGCATACTGATCGGATTCATTTACCTCCATCACTATTACATGGAAAGGTTGTTGATTTGTATACGCCTGATCAAGAATCTGGAAAACCGCATCATTCTCATATACTTCATATTTCACCCGACTAATTTCAAGCGCTTTGATCAGTTGTTTGCCTGGTGTATCTGCATCAGACAGCACAATTGCTCTTATTTCGCTCAACGGGATTGCAGTAAGATCAATAGCAGCTTCTCCCGGGTCCTGTTTTTCAAGCGGTAGTTCAAACCAGAAGGTAGAGCCGATCATTTCAATGCTTTCGGCATTAATTTGGCCGCCCATTTTTTCAATCATTAGTTTAGATATGGACAAACCAAGTCCGGTGCCCCCGTATTTTTTTGTAATAGACGCGTCAGCCTGGACGAATGCGGAAAAAAGATTCTCCAAAGCCTCTTCTTTGATTCCAATGCCTGTATCATCCACACTAAAGTGGATCAAAGCATGGTCAGGGGTATCCTCTTTTAGTGTAATGTTCAAACTCACAGATCCATCTTCTGTAAATTTGATGCCATTGCCGGTAAGGTTTAAAATGACCTGACGAATCCGACCAATATCCCCTTTGAGCAATCTTGGCACATCGGCATCAATGGAATAACTGAAATCAAGACCTTTTTGTCTGGCTTGTAATTCTGGCAGTGAAACAATGTCTTCAATTGCGATCTGCAAATCAAACGGTCGGATATCCAACTCAAGTTTTCCGGCTTCAATCTTAGATAAATCAAGGATATCATTTACAATGGAGAGCAAAGCTCTAGCGCTGCTGTATATAATATTGGAATGGCGACGCTGTTCCTCATCAAGGTCAGAATCTAGTAAAAGGTGCATCATTCCAATAATACCGTTCATGGGATTGCGTATTTCATGGCTCATATTGGCAAGAAACCTGTCTTTGACCTCAAGTGTGGTTTTTGCCTCTTCAGAAACTTTCGCTAAAGAGGCTTTTGAAGTTTCAATGTCTCTGCGAACTCTTCTACCATTTGCTAATACAATCCAAGTTCCACAGCAGAATGCTAAAGATATTATGCATAGGTAAGCAAAACGGTGCTCGTTAAGATTTAATGCGCCAGGTCCCCAGGCTGGTCCAAAATAAAAGAAAGAAAGAGAGGATAAAACTAACACATTGTACACAACGAACCATGAGGTCACGCCTTGCAGTATGCCTATGACAGGCACCAAAAAAAGCAGTAAGATACCAGGGCTGAAGATACCTCCTGTAAGACAGCCAAACCATACGGCGTATCCTAAAAAAACAAGAGGAAGTGTTCTTTCTGTTATAGTAAAGGTTTCCTTTTGCTTACCAAATAGTAAATACGTGGACCATGCCAGGCAAAGAAAAAATGCACCAGGAAGAACCAATGCCATAGCATTGGCATAAACAGCAAGCACGGTTAATGAAAGGATAATACCCGTCGTTAAAAGTAGTAATTGCGTATGAAGTTGTTTTTCGGCCATTGTTTGTATGGAGTTATCTGATTTTCAAATATTCTTCGTTGATGGATTAGCTATGGGAGTATAGTCAGACCCTTGTTTGAATGTCAAATTCAAATCCACAAATCACAGAATTCAAACAAACCTGGTTTATATAATTTCTTGTATATTAATTCTTACTCTAATTGTATTGGTTTGAGGTTAAGTGTATAAATGTTAAACATGCGATTACTTAAACTGAAATCGCCATTAATTGACTCATCATTTATTTTTTTCTTGACTTTCTCAGAATTTATATATAATAAATCTTTTTAAATTAGAGTAAATAATTATGAAGACAAACATTATTAACAGCCTAATAGTCCTTATTATCGTGGAGGTGATTATTCTCACCTCCGGGCGAAGGGGCTATTAGTGGCTTAAACTAAAAAGAACTTAAAAAAGCCGTTATCAGCCCCAAGAGGGCTGATAACGGCTTTTCTGGTTTATGGAGACCTAAAAAAACTTATGAGAAGCCATATTGCTACAAAAGGAGTTGCACGGGCACCCCACCGCGGCCTGATGAAAGCTTTGGGTTACACGGACCGGGAAATCTCCCAACCACTTATCGGTATTGCCAATTCAGCCAATGAACTGATTCCGGGACATATGCACCTTGATTCCATTGTCAGCGCTGTCAAAGCAGGGATCTCCATGGCCGGCGGCACACCCATGGAATTTTCCACCATCGGGATTTGTGACGGTATCGCTATGAACCACAAAGGCATGCACTATTCTCTTGCTTCAAGAGAGCTGATTGCAGACAGTATAGAAGTATCTGCAACGGCCCACCCTTTTGATGCAATCGTCATGGTCCCCAACTGTGATAAAATTGTTCCCGGCATGCTGATGGCTGCAGCCAGACTGAATATTCCTGCCATTTTTATCAGTGGCGGCCCCATGCTGGCCGGCCGGCATCCACAAGACAGAACAAAAAAAATCGACTTAATTTCCATTTTTGAGGCTGTTGGTGCTGTTAAGACAGGAAAAATATCTGAAAAAGAACTCCTGGAAGTTGAAAATGCAGCATGTCCGACCTGCGGCTCTTGTGCCGGTATGTTCACTGCAAACTCCATGAATTGCCTCACTGAAGCAATTGGTATGGCATTGCCTGGCAATGGCACAATCCCAGCGCCAATGTCCAGCAGACTTCGTCTTGCTAAACAGGCAGGTATTAAGGTTATGGAACTTCTGGAAAAAGAAATCACTCCCTCAAAAGTAATGACAAGAGAAGCATTTATGAATTCCTTGGCCGTGGACATGGCCCTGGGCTGTTCTACCAATACCGTGCTTCATCTTAAGGCCATTGCTGCTGAGGCAGGTGTAGATATCCCACTTGAATTGATCAATGAGGTCAGCAAAAAGACACCCCACTTATGCTCTCTTAGCCCTGGCGGCAAAGACCATATTGAAGATCTTGACGCAGCCGGAGGCATTCAGGCGGTTTTAAAAGAACTTGCTGACAACAACATGATAAATACAGAACTGATTACGGCTACGGGCAGCACTATTGCCCAAAATCTTGAAACTGTATCTGTTAAATACCCGGAAGTTGTCCGGCCTGTTGCAGATCCCTACCATAAAGAAGGAGGACTTGCGGTACTGTTCGGGAACATTGCACCGGAAGGCTGTGTGGTCAAGCAGTCTGCAGTATTGCCGGAGATGATGACGCACCAGGGACCTGCCAGGGTTTTCGACTCAGAAGAAGATGCGACCCAGGCCATTATGGACAGACAGATTAATCCGGGTGATGTAATTGTTATCCGTTACGAGGGACCGGCCGGCGGGCCTGGCATGCGTGAAATGCTCACGCCGACTTCTGCCATTGCCGGTATGGGATTAGATGACAAGTGTGCTTTGATCACTGATGGACGATTTTCCGGCGGAACCAAGGGTGCAAGCATTGGCCATGTATCCCCTGAAGCCACACAGGGTGGCTTGATAGCAATCGTCCAGGAAAACGATCAAATCCAAATTGACATTCCTAATAAGACCATTGAACTTTTAGTTCCAAAAGAAGAAATAGAAACCCGGTTCTCTACATGGGAAAAACCGGAACCAAAAATTAAAACAGGTTATATGGCCCGTTACGCACGGATGGTTTCATCCGCTGGTAATGGAGCAATATTCAAATAAATCTTACAGGAGACAACCATGAAACTCACAGGGGCTCAAATCCTCGTTCATATGATTAAATCCCAGGGAGTAGATACTATATTCGGGTATCCCGGGGGTGCTACCATTGATATCCATGATGAGATAGACAGGCATGATGACCTGAATCATATTCTTGTCCGTCATGAGCAGGGTGCCGTCCACATGGCTGATGCTTATGCCAGGGCACACAAGACCACTGGTGTTGCACTTGTTACCTCAGGTCCAGGCGCGACCAATACGGTTACAGGTATTGCATCTGCCCATTCAGATTCCATTCCCATGGTGGTTTTTACAGGCCAGGTTCCTACAGGTCTGATTGGAAACGATGCCTTCCAAGAAGTTGATATTGTAGGTATCACCAGACCCTGTACCAAACACAACTACCTTGTCAAAGATCCAAATAAACTTGCTTGCATCATCCAGGAGGCCTTTCATATTGCAAGTTCCGGTCGTCCGGGTCCGGTTCTTGTAGACCTGCCAAAGGATATTACTCAGGCCCAGATTGAATTTGATATGCCTGAGCCCACAAAGATGAGATCCTATAAGCCTAATTACAAGCCTAATAAGAAACAGATGTCCAAGGCTGTTGAGATGCTTAAAGCTGCCAGGCGTCCGGTTATGTTTGGTGGGGGGGGTATCATTTCTTCACAGGCTTCCGAAGAATTCACAAAAATTGCCAAACTTGCCAACGTTCCTGTAACCGCCTCATTGATGGGACTTGGCGCTTTTCCCGGTTCTGACGATAATTGGCTTGGGATGCTCGGTATGCACGGCACCTACCGGGCTAATATGAGTATCGGGCACAGCGATCTTATTTTTGCTGCAGGTGTCCGGTTTGATGATCGTGTTACAGGGAACTTAGAAAAATTTGCACCTGATGCCAAAATTATTCAAATCGATATCGATCCGACCTCTATTCATAAAAACGTTGAAGTTGACTGTCCCATTGTCGGGGATTGCAAAATGGCCCTGGCAGATATTTATGCACTTATGGAAAAAGAAGATCCCTCATCCTTTCAGGTTGATCGGGAAGACTGGCTCAATAAGATTAATGAATGGAAACAGACCACACCGCTCAAATATGAACAGGGCTATGACACCATCAAACCCCAGTATGTTGTAGAAAAGTTGTATGAAGTGACCGAGGGCAAAGCCGTTGTGACTACTGAAGTAGGTCAAAATCAGATGTGGACTGCCCAGTATTACCACTTTGACCAGCCCAATCACTTTATTACATCCGGCGGGCTAGGTGTCATGGGTTTCGGGCTTCCTGCCGCTATCGGTGCAAAAGCCGGCCAGCCTGATAAACTCGTTGTCTGTGTTGCCGGAGACGGTTCTATACAGATGAACTCTCAGGAATTGATGACTGCAGTTTCAGCAAACCTTGACATTAAAATCGTCATACTGAACAACCGGTTTCTTGGAATGGTCCGTCAATGGCAGGAATTCTTCTATGATAAAGCTTATGCTGCCACCAACATGGAACACGCTCCTGATTTTGTTAAACTTGCAGAAGCTTACGGCGCTAAAGGATTTATGTGTGATGATCCGGCCAAAGTAACCGAAACTCTTGAACAAGGGTTAAATACCGAGGGAACCGTTGTAATGAATTTCATCGTTGAACGTGAAGAATCGGTTTACCCAATGGTGCCTGCGGGCGGTGCCATAACAGACATGCTTTTGGTTTAGAAAGGACTATACCCATGGAAATTAACAGATATTTGCTCTCCATTCTTGTTGATAATGAACCTGGCGTATTGTCCAGGATAGCCGGTCTTTTTTCCGGCCGCGGTTTTAATATTGATTCTTTGAGTGTTGCAAAGACAACTGACCCCAATGTGTCAGTGATCACCATGGTCACGTATTGCGACGCGCATATAATCGAGCAAATAAAAAAGCAACTCCACAAACTGATAAATGTCATCACTGTAAACGACCTTACTGAAAAGCGGTATGTGGAACGCCAGCTTGCATTGGTAAAAGTTCATGCGAAACCTGACAAACGAGCTGAAATCATGCGTTGTGTAGATATATTCAGATCTAAAATTGTTGATGTCGGACACTCTCATTTCATCATTGAAGTCTCTGGTAACAGTGGAAAAATAAAAGCCTTTATTTCATTGATGCAACCTATGGGCATTGTGGAAATCGCTTCTACAGGTGCAATCGCCCTGGGCAGGGAGAATGGAAAATGAATAGCGAAAGCGTAAAAAAGAAAGCCATTTTGTATGACACAACCCTAAGGGACGGGATGCAGGGGGAAAATATCTTTTTCTCCCCTGAAGACAAACTTAAAATGGCAATGCGCCTGGATGAATCTGGAATCCATTATATTGAAGGCGGCTGGCCCGGTTCAAATCCCGGAGCACAAGCCTTTTTCGATCTGGTCAGAGACGTGGAGTTCAAGCAGGCTAAAATATCAGCCTTTGGGTCAACAAGGCGGCCAGGCAAAACCTGTGAAGAGGATGCTAATCTTAAGGCTCTTATAGATTCAGGTGCACCTGCTGTAACTATTTTCGGTAAAACATGGGACCTTCATGTACAAGACATCATGTCCAACACGCGTAAAGAAAATTTGGCCATGATCACTGAAAGTGTGGCTTATTTATGCGCCCACGACAGAGAAGTCATTTATGATGCCGAACATTTTTATGACGGATACAAGGCCAACCCCGAGTTCGCCTTGGAAACTCTTGACGCAGCTTTAAAAGGAGGAACACGCTGTCTGGTGCTTTGCGACACCAACGGCGGCTGCCTTCCCTGTGACATTGATACCATCACCAGGGAAACCATTGAACGGTTTAAAGACCATGAAGATGTGATCTTCGGAGTTCACACACACAACGACTGTGCCATGGCTGTGGCCAATACCATCAATGCGGTTCACGCAGGTGCGACTATGGTTCAGGGTACCATTAACGGATATGGCGAACGATGCGGCAATGCAGACTTAACAGCCATTATCCCTATATTGGCATTAAAAATGAATCGGGACTGCATTAGTGATGAAAACCTGGCAAAACTGCAGAACTTGTCAAGGTTTGTATCCGAAACTGCCAACATGCCGCCGGTCAGCACAAGACCCTTTGTTGGAAAATCTGCATTTGCTCACAAAGGCGGTGTTCATGTTTCTGCCATTATGAAAAATCCTAGAGCCTATGAACATATGGCACCTGAACAGGTGGGAAATGAACGCCGGGTGCTTGTTTCAGAACAATCCGGGAAAAGCAATATTACCTACAAAGCAGAAGAGCTTGGTGTTGACCTTGGCAAAGATGAAACCAGGAAAGCCTTGATCGTCAACAATATTAAAGAGCTTGAAAATGACGGGTTTGAATTTGACGCAGCTGAAGGCTCACTGAAATTGATCATGGAAAAGCTCACCGAGCAGTATGAATCAACCTTTGACCTTGAGTCGTTCAGAGTAGTGGTTGAAAAGGATAAAGAACGCCCATGCTATTCCCACGCCATGATCAAGATCCGGGTGGGTGACAAGACTGAAATCACTTCTGCCGAGGGCGATGGTCCTGTATCTGCACTTGATAATGCACTAAGAAAAGCATTATCTGCCGTGTACCCGCAGGTCAATGACATGTACCTGGTTGACTTTAAAGTCCGTGTGATTGACGGTTCTGACGGTACTGACGCCAAGGTTAGGGTTCTCATTGAATCCAGGGATACGGATAACATATTCTCCACCATTGGGGTCTCAGAAGATATTATTGAAGCCTCATGGCAGGCGCTGGCAGACAGTTTTCAGTACAAGTTGTCACTGGATAAGAACAAAGCGCAGAAAACCGATCATGAAAAATCTAAGAATTTAGAATCAGTTTAAACATAAAGGGTAAATAAAAATGAATGATGACAGACGAATTATCGTATTCGATACAACATTGAGGGACGGCGAACAATCCCCCGGAGCCAGTATGAACCAGGCTGAGAAGCTGAGAATTGCTACCCAGCTTGAGGCTCTGGGGGTAGACGTAATTGAGGCAGGTTTTCCGGCAGCCTCAGTTGGAGACTACGAAGCTGTAAAAGCCATTTCCGAAACATTAAAAAAAACCCAGGTAGCAGCCCTTTGCCGTGCTAATGAAGATGATATCAGGCGCGGATGGGATGCCGTCAAGGATGCAGTTAATCCAAGAATCCATACCTTTATTGCGACCTCTGAACTGCACATGAAATACAAGCTTCAAATGGAGCCGGCAGATGTATTAAAGCAAGCAGTTGAGTCCGTAAAGCTGGCAGCATCTTTTACCAAAAACGTAGAATTCTCTGCCGAAGACGGCTCCAGATCCGACAAAGACTTTTTGTGCACCGTGTTTGAGTCTGTGATTGATGCTGGTGCAACCACCATCAACCTGCCAGACACCGTTGGATATGCCATCCCGGAAGAATTTGGCGAGTTGGTCAAATACGTCATGGAAAACACTTCCAACATCGATAAAGCAGTCTTATCTGTCCATTGTCACAATGATCTTGGCCTTGCCACCTCTAACACCCTTGCAGCCGTCAGCAACGGCGCCCGCCAGGTCGAAGTAACCATCAACGGCATCGGAGAACGGGCAGGAAACACATCCATGGAAGAAGTGGTCATGTCCCTGAATACCAGGCCAAATTTCTTCCCCCACACCACCGGAATTGATACCACCCGAATTTACCCAACTTCCAGGCTTGTATCTATGATTACAGGTATTTTGGTACAGCCTAACCGGGCCATTGTGGGAGCAAATGCTTTTGCCCATGAAGCCGGTATTCATCAGGACGGTGTTCTTAAAAACCCCATGACGTATGAAATCATGAAGCCAGAAACGGTTGGGATTTCCAAAAACAGCCTTGTACTTGGCAAGCACTCAGGCCGACATGCTCTCAACGCCCACATTAAGGAAATGGGCTATGATCTTTCTGAAGATGAACTGAATGTTGTATTTAAAAAATTCAAGAATCTGGCAGATAAGAAAAAGAGCATCCTTGACGAAGATATTGAAGCACTTATCAATGAAGGGGTTCTCAGATCTTCCGAGGTTTTCTGCCTTGAGTATATCCATGTTCTGTCAGGCAACACAGTTTACCCGACCGCGTCTGTTATGCTCAACATTAACGGCAGGCCTGTCCAGGGAGCTACAGAAGGTTCAGGGCCCATTGATGCAGTTTATAACATCATATCAAAACTTACCGGAACCAAATCCGAACTGCTGCGATTTACCATCTCCGCCCTAACTGAAGGTACAGACGCCCAGGGTGAGGTTACAGTAAGGCTTAAAGAAGACGGGATTGTTGCATTGGGCAAGGGGGCTGATCCTGATATCATTACAGCTTCTGCACTGGCTTATATTAACGGCTTGAACCGGCTTGAATACATGAAAGCCCATCCGCCACAAGGACCCTCTCCGCTTTAATTTGATAAAATAACTACCCGGAAACCTTTAGGTTTCCGGGTAGTTATTTTAAAACTTTTTATAAACCTATCTATACTTATAACAATTCTCAAAATAAATTTCTGATCGGCCCTGGTGAACAAGGGTATCCCATATAACAAAAACCGGCTCAACATTTCAGTCTTTTCACCTGGTATTTAACTCTCACCAGGATTTAACTTCCGTTTCCCTGAAATGGATACCCCACCTATTTCAATGCTGACTGCATTTAGATGACAGGCTTTAGTACACGCCAGGCAAGTGATGCATTCTGTATCATTAACTGATTCATTTACTTTTACTCCCATTGGACAAACTGCATGGCAGGCTTCACAATCTGTACATCTTTTTTGATCAACAGCCAATTTTACAAGCTTCACTTTGCTAAAAAGCCCATAAAACGCCCCAAGGGGGCAAGCAGTTCTGCAAAAAGGCCTGCTGGCTATTACCGACCAGATCAAAAAGAATACAAGAATCGATATTTTCAATAAAAATAAACCTCCAAGCTTGTCCTGAAGATCCGGCTGGAGCAAAATCATGGGAATACCGGCCTCAAGAGTTCCAGCTGGACAAAAGTACTTACAAAACCAGGGTTCACCATTACCAAAAGAATCAATTGCAAATAAAGGCAAAAGGACAACTAAAAACGCTAATAGTAAGTATTTCGCATATTTTAATACCGGCCAGATATCAAATTTAGTTGACGGTATTTTATGGAGTAGCTCCTGTAACAGGCCGAACGGACAAATCCAGGCACAGATCAATCTACCAACTGATGCACCTATAAGTCCCATAGTCCCGATCACATAAAACCCTATATAAAAATGTCCTGTTTCTAAGGCTAACCTGATTCCTCCCAACAATTGCTGAAGCGAACCTATGGGACAGTATGTTGTCGCTGCCGGGCATGAATAACAATTAAGACCTGGAGAGCAAATAACTTTGAGTGGCCCTTTATAAATGGACTGCGTAAAAGGAAAATTCCAATATCCGTTGGTTAAAAAAAAACATAAAAACTGGACCCATTTGCGAAGAGATTCCATATGTCATCCAATTCCAATGCATGGCAGGCATATCTGTGTGGACAATTTTAAAATCCGTAAGGGTTCATCAAATGAAATGCCGACCAACACGAAAATTAGAAACACAAGTAAGATGATAAATGGCTTTAATTTTATTCTTTGATTCATATTAGTTCTTGTCGCTTTATTGATTTATATAACTCATTATCATTTGAACGTGTTCTGGAGCATTCCATTGCTCAGGTCCGATGAATTTTTCCCTTAGAATGCCATGTTTATCAACGATAAAAGTCTCCGGCAGGCCGGTAAGGCTGTATTTGCTTCCAACAAAATTTTTTGAGTCATCTAAAATCGGCATTGTTAAGTGTTTTTGTGTGGCTATAAACTGACCGAGTGCCATTTTGTCGTTGTTAAGTACTGCCAGCATTTTAAATTTATCCTTCGGAACCAAATTAAACAGCTTCTGCATGGATGGCATTTCCTGGAGGCATGGGGGGCACCACGTGGCCCAGAAGTTTATAAATACGACTTGGCCTTTCAGGTCTGAGAGTGTCCAGGACTTTCCCTTTGCATCTACTAACGTAAAATCTGGTGCCGGCTCTCCGATAACAAGCCCGACAGGTTTTTCACTGCAGGCAAAAAAAGAAAATACAAGACTTATAACAATGAAAAGATGTATTTTGTTTCTCACAGCTTTGCTCCTAAATATACAGCATGAATTACGCTTCCTGCTTTGGGCATGATGTTGTCATGCCCAGAAGAAAGGTACTCACTTTAGTATTTCTCATTTAATGCTGATGATATAAGTCTGATCAATTGCTTTGATCCAAAAGGCTCCAACGGTTTTCCATTGACGAAAAAACCGGGGGTTTTTTGAACATTCAAGGTTTTGGCATCAGCCATGTCCTGGGCAATAATATCGTTTAGTGTGGGGTCTTCCATATCCTTTTTAAGCTGTTCTATGTCAAGGCTGGCTTTTGGTAAAAAGTCCCAAAGAAGTTCAGGTTGATAATTGTGGTGGTTGGCCCATACAGACTGGGTTTTAAACATCACATTCAATGTTTCCCAGTATTTATCCTGCTTTCCTGCAGCCTCTAAAATTTTAACAAATCCGTCAGCACCCTGATGAAAAGGCGCATACCTGATTACCAATTTTATTTTGTCTGGATTCCTATCCATGATTTGCTTGATAAGAGGAGAAAATGCAGCGCAAGTTTCACATGCAGGGTCCATGAATTCTACAATTACTACTTTTGCATCTTCCGGCCCCAGTATCCTGGAATGAGGTCTTACGAAGGTTGACGAATCATTGGCCGCCATGTCTTTGTACATACGGGCCTGGTCCTTTTTATAATAGAAACTTGTAGCAGCAAACAACCCGATAAATAACAGACAGATACCTGCAAAAATTTTATATTTCATTTAAGATGTCCTTTTTTTTAACAAAAATAATATTGAAACAAGAATTGAAAATCCAATAAGCGATAGCATTGGGATACTTAAAAAGCCGAATAGGTCTATGTACTTTTCCGTACAGGAAACACCTTTTGTACAAGGCTGCATTTCCTGTGGAATTATTCCTGAATACAGCAGATTATGATAAGCGGCAACGAACCAGCCGCTAACTGCTATAGGTAATGCGTATTTTACGACAGCTTTGTCAAAAGGAAATAGCCCAATTGCAAGAATGATAACTAATGGGAACAGGCATATCCTTTGATACCAGCACAAGACGCAAGGAGCAAACTCCATGACATGGCTGAAAAATATGCTGCCTAATGTGGATGCTGCTGCGACCATCCAGGCGGCAAGCAAGATATACCAGTTACCTTCTGACACGTTATTGTTTTGTGACATAGGTTTTCTTTCTCTGTTTTTATTGAAAATATAAGGCGATAGATTTAGTTTTGTCGCCATTCATTACAGACGGATTTTAAACGTCCATATAGAACTCAAAGTATCTAAAAAAGTTAACAGAGAAGGGATTGGTTTGAGATATATATCTTGTAGGATGCCTTATGATTCCTGGCTGAAGATAAAAAACTGTAGTTACTTGCTTGATTAAGGGTGGGTATTCGTACACCAGATGAGAATAAACTTGGCTGGTAGTATCCACCAGTGTTTTGAATTGCCTGATAATTCAGAGGTCCAAACGTAATGAGGCAATCTAAACAACATGTGTTTTTGTTTGTCATGCCGCAAGGAATACAGATAGCTGCACTGGTATATGATTGTTGGATTAGAAGGCGTTCTGAATATGAATTGGTTTCAACACAACAGTCCGGACCATTCCATTTTGTTAAACAGTGAGTGCCTGCAAATGAACTTCCAGCCCATAAAAAAATAAAAAACAAGGCAGGACAAAAAAATTTTAATTGATAAATTCTCATCTAACACTCTAATTTATATTCGAGCCGAAAAAATACACTGCCCAACTTAAAAGTGTCAATAATCTTTAAAGTAAATAACCAAATGGTAACTTTCTGGCTTGGTTGATTAAGTGTTTTTTAGTTAATTGTTGCCGTACACTGGTCGTATTAGATTTTGAACTTTCAAGCCACAGGTCAAATCTATTGAAAGACTCTTAATCAAAAAACTCTATTGTCCTCTATTTAAGGCCGGTTCTCGATTCAAGAGCAATTTCCAACTCAGCAAGGGCAATTTCTGACAGATTAAGAATATTGGCTTCTACACTTGTTACAAGCACGACTTCAGGATCCTTGCTAATCCCTATCCCTAGTTTTCTGCAAGCCAGGTCTGCAAGCCGGGTTGCAACCAAAAGAATATTTGACTCGTCAAACTCGTCCTCATGATGATCTCTGCATACAATGCAATACTCATCAGGCAGATTCCAGCGGCACATAAGCTCATACCCGTATTCACTGTGCAGGACGTTTAGAAATTCGTTTTTTGCAGCGACACTGATGTCTATTTTTTGATTCTTTGCCTGCTTTATAATTTCAAAGGCCTTAAGTACCAAAAGTTTGCCGATATCATGCATCAATCCGCTTAAAAACGCCTGGGCCGAAAATTCCGGATATCCGCAGCGCTGAACAATCCATTGAGAACCTGTTGCACAGGCAACGGAATGCTGCCACATGGCTGCCATATATTGCTGTGAAAAACGGTCCTTTGAATTATAATTTACAGACTGGGTAGCTTGCATGACACAATTGGAAAGTTCTGTCATACCAAGCCGGGTTGCAGCCTCTTTGATTGTAGTCACCTGGGAAATACCCTTGTAAAAAGAAGAATTGGCAAGGGCGATCACATCAGCTGCAAGAGACTGGTCCTGCATAATATACCCGATAATTCTGTCAATATCAGGGTCATTGCTTGTAGAAAATTCTTGTTGAATTTTCATAGCAATTTTATTGAATACGGGCACATCTTTTTTATTTTTAATAATTACCTGACGAACCAGGTCATCTACAGATATCATTTTATTCATTGCAATCACACTCCAACAATTCGACGAATCACAGACAACGGACGCGGTTTACTCACCCTTGGAAGTGCTCTTAAAACTTCCTCCAACGTAGTCAAACCAATGGCAGCTTTAACCAACCCATCTTCAAACAAGGTTAATAAACCAGCATGTTCAAGACCTATTTCTCTTAGCTCATGTGTTGTTTTTTTGGCCAGAACCGCATCACGGATCATATTTTCAGGGATCAGCATTTCGATAACAGCAATCCTGCCTTTATAGCCGGTATAACGGCATTTAGGGCATCCCCTGCCCTTTAAAAACCTGGCATCTGCCATTTCTGCGTGTGAGGTCCCAAGCCGCCTTAGCTCTGAAAGATCAGGATGATAAGGAACTGCACAATCCCGGCATACTCTTCTAAGCAGCCTTTGGGCAATCACACAGACCACCGTGGATGATACCAAAAAAGGTTCAATATTCATATTCAGAAGCCGGACCAAAGCGCCAATACTGTCTTCTGTATGAAACGTAGTTAAGACCTTATGACCTGTAAGAGCTGTTTGAATACATGTCTGGGCTGAAAACAAATCCCTGATCTCGCCAATTACAACCACATCCGGATCCTGGCGAACAATATGTTTTAAGGTTTCTTCAAATGTCCTGCCGATATTGGTTTTAATAGAACATTGGGCCACGCCGTTAATTTTGTATTCCACCGGATCTTCGGCAGTAATAATAGTAATGTCCGGTTTATTAATGTGGTTAATGCAACTGTAAACTGTTGATGATTTTCCTGATCCTGTTGGGCCTGTTACCATGATAACCCCGGAGGGAATGGTCAGGATCTCTTCTTTAAACCGCTCAAGCGTATTAGGCAGCATACCTATTTCATCTATGCCCAAAAGCTGCTCCTGGGTTTTGAGAAGCCGCATGACAATCTGTTCCCCATAGACCGTCACAAAAAATGACATTCTAAGGTCAAATTTGATACCGTTGTGCTTAAATAATAAGCGGCCATCCTGATGCCGCCTTTTTTCTGCAATGTCAGCACCACACATGATTTTAAAACGGCTGCACAATTTGGCGTGGATACTGGACGGATAATCCTTGTAATGAACCATGACACCGTCCTGTCTAAACCTCACCCGCACGCGGTCTTCAAGCGGTTGTACATGGATATCACTTGTATCTTGATGAAACGCACTTTCTATTATTTGATTTGCAATATCAACTACATTGAATTTGGATGACAACTCGTCCTGGCCGGATTCCATATCGGACTGAAGTTGCAGGAACTTTTCCTCAAGTTCTCCCTTCCTGATGATTCCTTCTTCAATAGTTTTAAATATCCGCTTTGCCTGGTTTATACTTTGTGGGTCAAGGGGGTCTGAAAAAGCGACTTGGACAGCACCGGATTCTAGTGTTTTAAACGGTAGAAACCCATACGCCTTGAACTGCTCCAACTCTGCCAAGCCTATAAGTTCAGGTTCAGGATCACGTGAAATAAAATCAATAATAGGAATATTCATCTGGAGTGAAATTATTTCAGTTAGATTGTCTTCTGAGATATAATTGTGGTCGATCAAGATATCGCCAAGTTTTTTTTGTTCTTCCCCTTGTTTTTGAAATGCAAGGGCTTTTTCAAGATGGTCTTTGGTTAAATAGCCAAGGCCGTTTAAGAGATCACCAATTCGAATTTTACCCTGATTCTTTTTTAAGCTGGTTCGGATATCTTGTTCCGTGATGTACCCCAACTCCTTGATAACATCCAAAAGAGCACGTTTATTGTGTAGTTTACTCGTAACTTTTCCGGCATAGACAGCTTGATCTTTTGTCAACAACCCGTCTTCTATCAACAGTTGCACAATCAGATTGAAATCATGTTGCATGGTCTGCCCCAGTGTTCTATGCGCTTTTTAGCGCATGTTAAATTTTTTTTGTGCAAGAAAATAAGTTTATCGTAAGCGTCGGTTTGATGATTCGTATAACCGGCGTTTTCTAAATATATTAAAAACCTTGATCGCTTTTTTAAAACACTTGCTTCTTTGTTTAAAATTAAAAAGATCGAGTTGCAGTTAACTCAATTTAACGCTTGATAAATTTTTATACTCCTAAGCACAAACAAAAGCAATTGTTTAAAAGGTCAATAAAAGCAAGGGGCTTATATTTTAAATCTTTTTATGAATTCTTTGTTTTATAGTAATTTCGCTCATACCAGGTTTCGGTTTTGGCATCAAAAACGGCCTCATCAGCATGGATAAATTTGGCACAGTCATCTTTCCATGGTCCGCATGCAAGAACCACTGTATCACCTAAATTAAACTTTTGGTGACAGGCCTCACACCCTCTTTTATTGTAGGTATTTAGAATATTAAGATCTACGATATGTTTTTGTTTAGCATCAATATCCATGATATCTCCTTTATTAAAAATCAAGTTTTAAACGCTCACTAAGAAAATGATAACAGGCAGGCTGGACAAAATATTGAGTTACAGGTTTGTGTTTCAAGATAACTTGTTTAAATTTTCAGAGCGTTTGACTAAAGATAAGATTTGTTCGCAAGACTTTCAATACAATCGGATTCATAAATAGGCAAAAGCCTATCCCAATTTAGGTGTTTCCCTGATTGCCCTGCGCTTTGATTTTTGTTAATCGTCTATTACATTTTTACCACTCTCTCATATATTAAATTCTAATCGCACACGTGTTATTTGTCACAAAACAAACTCTTTTAGTTGATTATTTTCTTTAAGGATAAACAATGAAAAGGCCTATAAAATTTTGCTACTTAGCTCCACGGGCATAACTACAAACGTCTGTGGAGCTAACCAGAAAATTTTAAGAAGCCGAGTGAGCAAATTGATCCATACTAAAGGAGGTATATCATGGTTATCGTAACAAATATTTCTTATCCCCCTGAAAGCGCAAAGGATATGGCCACCAGATTTTTGGAGGCACCACAACTGCCGGACTATGTGACAAGAAGAGGTCCTTATATAAACGCGACAACAGATGACGGGATTATAACATTATCAATATATGAATTAGATAACGCAAAACTTGCTGAAGGGTCTCAGTTTATTGGCGACTATATGGCAACGTTTTTTGGCGTAAGCGGATTCAAATACCAAATGAGACCATTTTTTGAAATTGATGAAGCCTTAAAAATGATCGGTATGGGCTAAGCGGATACGCCACTATAAATTGAAATGATTGTCATTAAATTGTTCTATTCTTCTAAGTCTTTTGGGCTATAGACTACTGCCATTGTCCTTACAATTCCTAATGAAAGAATTACTGCTGCAAACCCTATCAAATTCTGCCAATTAACGTGCTTGTGCGAATACAATATTACGATAAACTCTCTGGCTACAAAAATGATGAATGGGTCCATCATTGAATGAAGACGAAACCGTTTAGCTTTAAAATATTCAATAAAGCTTCTGAACAGTTCAAGTATCACTAAAAATGTTAAGATATCTGTAATAACATGACTGAACCCCTGGGCAAACTGATCTCCATAAAACAGGTCTTTTATTGAAAATAAAGTTTTACCCAGTCCCATAAGAAGGACAAGGATAATATAAAGAATTAAAATATTGATGATCCATTTTAACGATGCGCTGAACACATCATTCATATGCAGTTCTTTTTTTTGCTTCATATTGTGGCCTTGTTTGCAATGCAGAGGTCAATTAATAAACGTCTAAAATCAAACGACCTGATAAGCATAAAGAACTTTTTTTGGATTACTGCTTTGGAGGGATTAGAATCCAGTGAATTAAAACAGCCAGACCAAGACAGGGCAGAAGGATTTCTCCCCTGCCCTGTCTTAAATTTTAATTTACCGGTGTTACCGGGTTAACAGCATTAATTAACCAGCAAATGCTGCGTCCGGCATTTCCATAATGGCCGGGATATTTCCCTGGAGTGCTTCCATTTTACCCATTGTTGCAGGCAGTATCCAGGAAATAAAGTATTCAGCAGTTTTGACTTGGCCCTGATAGAAAGCCACATCTTTTTTCTTGGCTTTTTCAATTTTTGGCTGGGCCACTACAGCTCTCCACAGTTCAATCCACGCCATGCAGACGTCACCGCAGACATCCAGGAACGGATTAGACATGGCAAATGCATCAAGCACTTTTTCAGACATGGCTGTCATACCCATATGCATTGCAACTTCGCCGAGTTTATTCACAGCCTGTTCAACTTTGGCTGCAAGAGGAGCAAGTTCTTCAATTTCTTTTGCTGATGCAATGGTAACATTCATTTCACCAAGAAGATCCATGAAAGGCTTGCCTTTTTTCAATCCAAGTTTTCTACCCAAAAGATCCATGGACTGAATACCGTTGGTTCCTTCGTAGATAGAGGTAATCTTGCAATCCCTGAGCAATTGTTCCTGGGGATATTCCTGGATAAAACCATAGCCGCCGTAGATCTGTACACCCTGGACACAAACTTCAAAAGAGCGATCAGTATTATAAGCTTTTGTGATCGGCGTTAGCAGCTCAATCAGGCCATCCCATTTATCTTTTTCCTCTTCTGTTTCTGCAACTTTGGCTTTATCAAAGCAAAGTGCGGTGTAATAAAGCAGGCCGCGCATACTGTCTACATAGGACTTCATCATCATAAGCTGACGTTTTACGTCCGGATGATTGATGATGGAAACTGGTTTTGGCTCTGCTTCAAAAATTTTGGTCAAATCCACGCCCTGGATTCTGTCCTTTGCATAGTTGACGGCATTAATGTATGAGGCAGTTGCAAAACCAAAACCCTGCATGGCAACACCAAGTCTTGCTTCATTCATCATGACGAACATGGCTTTCATGCCTTTGTTCTCTTCGCCCAATAGTTCACCAATGCAATTGCCTTTGGAGCCAAATGACAATGAAGCAGTTGCATTACCATGGATACCCATTTTTTCTTCGAGGCCTACACAGGTTACATCATTGAATTCACCAACGCTGCCATCTTCATTTACCCTGTATTTGGGAACGAGAAACAAGGAGATACCTTTTGTACCGGCAGGTGCACCTTCGATCCTGGCCAGGACCGGGTGGATGATATTTTCAGTGATATCCTGATCACCGCCTGAGATAAAAATTTTGTTACCTGTAATGGTATAGGTCCCGTCTTCATTCTTAACGGCCGTAGAGGTTAAATTACCAACATCAGACCCTGCTTCAGGCTCAGTCAAACACATGGTACCGGCCCATTTACCAGTATAAAGATTTTTAAGATAGGTCTGTTTTTGTTCCTCTGTACCAAACTCTTCAACCAGCTTACCTGCGCCGTGGGTAAGTCCCGGGTACATCAAAAATGCACAGTTGGCACCTGTAAACAATTCTCCGGCAGCTGTTGCAAGAACTCTGGGCATTCCCTGACCCCCGTATTCGGGGTCGTCACACATTGCCAGCCATTCACCTTCACAGAAAAGATCATAAATCTTATGAAAGGACTCGGGAATGATGACTTTATCATTTTCAAGACGACATCCCTGCTCATCACCTTCCTTGTTTGTAGGAAGAATTTCTTTTACTGCCAGATTTCTTGCTTCTTTAACGACCATGTCCATGGTTTTTTTATTGAAATCTTCAAAAATTTCATGATCAGCCAGCTCAGAGGCTGAAAGCATTTCATGAAGTACAAAGTCCTGGTCTCGTCTGTCTGCAATGGATTGTGCCATGTCGGATATCTCCTTTATCCTTAAAAGTGAGTGGGGGGGGGTTATTTTTTTATTCCGTTAGTAAACATATCAAAAATCATTGAAAGCCTGCGATCTGTCTGGGTCTCATCCTCTTCTCTGAAAAGTGATGCCCAGGCAGCAGAGTGAACTATATCGGCATAAAGCTCTGCCATATCCCTTGGTGGGTATGCCTTGAAGTCACCGAATTTTATACCTTGCTCAAAAAGATCTTGAAACAAGGCCACCATCTTGTCATGAAAGCTGTTCACTTTTTCATTGAGTTTGGGCATACCAACAGCATCAATTGTCGATCGTTCAGATATATATATTTTAACGACTTCCTGGTTGGCTTTGTAAAAATCAGCCTGAGCTTTAAGGCAGGCTTTAAGTTTGTCACAAAGGCCAAAACTGTCGTTTGTCCTTATTTCAGCCAGAATCACGCCAAGGTCACGAACCCGATTAATCACCAGGTCATGGTACATCTCTTTTTTTCCGGGGAAGTATTTATAAATGGTGCCTAAAGGATACTGAGAAACCTTTGAAATTTGTGCCATGGTGGTACTGTGAAACCCGCGTGAGGCAAAAATTTCAAGGGCAGCTTCAAGGATTTCATTCCTCTTCCTTAAATCATCCCTTTCTTTCCGGGACAGGGTTTTTTCTTTTTTTTCTTTAGTTTCCATAAGTTAAGCAATCATTTCAAATATAGAATACTCATTCTATAAATAGAAGAATTGTTTTTGTCAATAGGTTTATGAATTTTTATTGACATAAAATGAACGGCGGACTAATAAGAATAACATTGTTTTATGCCGTTCTTTTTAAACCTTATTCAATGGAGAAGAATTATGAAAACAAGTCTCAGGTTAAGCATCCTCACCGCCATTTTTACTTTTTTTATGGTTAGCCTCGCCTCAGCACAGGCACCGATTGTAGGCAAATGGAAAACCATTGACGATGAAACCAATGAACCCAAATCCATTGTTGAGATCTTTGAAAAAAACGGTAAATACTATGGTAAGATTGTTGAACTCTTTTTGAAACCGACTGACAATCAGCATCCTACTTGCGACAAATGTGATGACGATGATGACAGAAAAGACCAACCGACCCTGGGTATGGAAATCATCAGAGACTTACAGGAATACAAAGGTAAATACTCATTTGGAAAAATCCTCGATCCTAAAAAAGGCAAAGAGTATAAGTGTTCAATCTGGGTTGACGGTGACACCAAGCTTAAAGTCCAAGGAAGCTTCCTGTTTATTTCAAGAACTCAGACCTGGCATAAGGTCGACTAAGGTTCAGTTGGAATGACGCAACAAAAGCTGTCATAATATGCAGCCTGATTGCCCATATCCGTAACTCTTTCACGGGTTAAAAAATTCACAGCACCGCTTTTATGCCAGTATCCCTGGTACATAAAAGCGGTGTTTTCATGTATGGTATCATCAACATTGACTGTAGCTCTTATCTGCCCGTTTACCCCTTTTACCAAGACAGTCTCGCCTTTAGTTAACTTGTATTTAGTCGCTGTTTTAGAATGTAAACTGATTTCCGGTATCTTTTGCGTATCCAAAAACGATTGGGAGTGCATAGACGCTTTAGTGTGACAGGTCAGCAACCGCAAAGGAAATTGCTTTGTAGCATCAAGTGGCGGAGTATAATTTGCTATAGGACTTAGCTCATCGGCTTTTGCCCTATCACTGTACAATTCAATTTTTCCTGATGGAGTTGAAAACTTTAAATCAGCCCAGGCAATATCATGATCTTTTAAATACGGATAAGTTGTTGCTAAATCATCTAGTTTCAAAGATGCATTTTTTTCCTGCCTATTTAATGCCTCTAAAAGCGGGTCAGCACATTGTTCAAGATATTCTTTTGAAGATGCAAACCCGTAATCGAGGCTCAGCAGTTTACCTAATATTAAATAAAAATCAAATTCAGGAAGGATGGTTTCTGGGGGTTCAAGCGCTTTCTGGCTGTAATTCATCACATGGGAATACATGGAGGTACTAAAAATATCTTCCTGCTCAAATACTGTTGCTGCAGGCAATACAATGTCAGCCATTGAAGCCGTATCAGTCATGAACTGATCAAAAACCACTTTAAAAGGTACTATGTTCATTGCATTAACGGCAGTCGTTAAATCCGGGGTCTGCACCAATGGATTGCCTGCTGAAAAAAAAGCAAGCTTTATAGGTGGATCTTGAGCCGATGCCATAAAAGATCCTAAATTGGGAGCAGGAAACCGTCTTTTTTCTGTAACAAAACGTTCACTGTCTTCTTCCGGCCTACCTATAAATGGGGATAAAGATTTTGATGCGTAATGAATTCCGTTACCTGATTTTCCGATATTTCCGCATAAAGCTGCCAAGGCATTGATACTGCGGACTGAATTGCCTCCATTTTGGTACCTTTGCATCCCGTATCCGATATAGATGGAAGCACTTTTGGCCTTGCTGTACTCGATGGCCAATTCCTCAATTACACCTTTATCAACACCGGTAATAGACTGCACATATTCCGGAGTATAAACAACTAAACTTTGCCGGAACCGTTTCCCACCTTTTACATATTGGTTAACAAATGCGTCATTAACTAAATTTTCTCGATCCAGGATATGAGCTAAACCTAAGGCAAGAGCGCCGTCTGTACCAGGCTTCACCTGAACATGCCTATCAAATGCTTTGGCTGTATCAGTTCTGTTCGGATCAATAACAATGACTTTGGTTCCAGTCTTTACAGCCTGCTTTAAAAGAGAATATAGATGCAGGTTAGTCACTTTGGGATTCCTCCCCCAAAGAATAACAAAGTCTGAATTAAGCACATCAAGGGGATTACTGCCCATAGCCGTACCAAAGTCATATTTTTGCGCAGCCATACCTGCGCTCCAGCAAAGACTGCCTGAAAATCTGCTGTCGCCTCCAAAATAATTCATGAAGATAGTTTGGCTTCTGCCTTTCATTCCGCCATATCCATCTGAAGTATAGTTGAGAATGGCGGTGTTCCCGTATTTGTTTTTAACTTTGGTCAATTTGTCAGTCAGGATATCAAACACCCTATCATATGATATGGGTTGAAATCCCTTATCTGTTCTAAGCAAGGGCTTGGTGAGTCTGTCAGGGTGATTCTGCCGTGCAATCAGATGCTTGGCTTTTGAGCATGTCACCCCACGGGTTAGCGGATGATCAGGGTCACCCTTGAGTGAAATGATCTGATTATTTTCCACAGTTACTATAAACCTGCACAAATCAAAACAATCCATGGGACAGGAGACAAAAAACTGATTTGCCATCTTTCCTCCACAAAAAAGAATAAAAAAAGGCCCGGGCATATAAACACCCGAACCTTTTAATTAGAGCAAGTTAAGGTTTATTTCAAGACATTACGGAGCCTTAATACAGAGCAATTGGCATGCTTGACAAGTTTTCTGGCACAGTTATTGGAAAAAGACTCATTAATATTCCGACGATGGTTATGGTAAACCACAATCAAATCAGCTTCCCATTTGTCCGCCACTTTAAGAATCTCTTCGTAGTGCTTGCCAACTAATATTCTATGGGAGACCCGGGGGCCGCCACCGGTGCAATTTTTTTCAACAAAGGCATCCAGGTTCTTCTTGAACTCTTCTCGGGCTTCTTTTTTTATATCTTCGGTAACAAAAGAAGCTACAATTGGCATGGAGAAATCTGGCATTACGCTGACAATCCTGATTTCCGCACCACTTAAAGAGGCCAATTCCAAAGCATTCTGAAAGACAGCCTTGGCGGTTCTCGGATAGTCGATATCCACCGGCACAAGTATTTTATTAAACATGATGTTTCTCCTGTTTTAGTATCAGGACTTCATTCCTTGTATCACTTTTCGCCAAGGCGCTGTTTCCGCTTTTTCTGCATGGCAAAAATAAGTCCCATCAGAGCCAGTGCAGGAATGAACATTAACTGCTTAGGCAGTCGTTCTGCAGGCAGTTTTATCATTACAATTTCCTGATCAAAATCAATACCCATTTTTTCGGCATTAGATCCGAAGACAACGTTATCTACAAACACTTTGTCTTCTTCGGTTCTCAACTCGATTCCGATTTCTGTCAACCGTTCTTCGCCTGTAGGCGCAGAACCAACCGGCAACATCATTGATTTCTGGTAAGGATCACCATCCATGTTTTCGCCTTTAATCAGTAGTCTGAGCATTTTCCCAGGTTCAACCGACTCAACGATTTCGACCAATTCCATTCCCGGTCGTTCATCAAAAGGCGGGAAAATTTTATCCCACCAGAATCCGGGACGGAACAAGGTAAATGCTATCAACAGCAAGGCAATGGTTTCGTAAAATTTATTTTTGGTTATCCAGTAGCCTTGTGTTGCTGCAGCAAAGATCAACATGGCGATAACAGCGGCGATGATGACGACTATAAGATGATACCAGGTACCGATACCGATCATTAGCAATTCCGTATTAAAAATGAACAGGAATGGCAGAATAGCAGTTCTGATATCATAGGTGAACCCTTGAATACCTGTGCGAATCGGATCCCCTCCTGATATGCCTGCTGCAGCAAAAGCTGCTAACCCCACAGGTGGTGTATCATCAGCCAGAATACCAAAGTAAAACACAAAAAGATGCACTGCCACTAGCGGTACAATAAGTCCGTTTTGTGCGCCAAGTTCAACAATAACCGGAGCCATAAGGGTGGAGACAACAATATAGTTGGCCGTTGTCGGAAGCCCCATACCTAACAGCAGACTGATACCTGCAGTAAATAATAGAATCAATACAAGGTTACCGCCTGAAATAAACTCGACAAACTCGGTCATAACAAGACCGATACCGGTCAAGGTTACTGTACCTACAACAATACCGGCAGCTGCCGTTGCTACACCGATACCAATCATATTCCGTGCACCGGAAACAAGCCCATCTATTAAGTTGTCCCACCCTGTTTTAAAGGTGAATTGAGCATCATTGTTTTTGCGGAAAAACCCTTTAAGTGGGCGCTGGGTCAGTACAATAAAAATCATCAGTACTGTAGCCCAGTATGCGGACAATGAAGGAGACAGACGCTCAACAGTCAGACACCACATGAGAACCACAATGGGAAGGAGGAAATAATACCCGGCCTGGGCTGTAGGCCCTAATTCAGGCAGTTCTTTGATTTCATGGGTAGTGTCGAGCTCAGGGACTTTGCATGCTAACCAGATAAGCGCTACGTATGCAGTAAAAAGCAGTAAGGTAACCACATAAATGGTTGCTTTACCTGCCACACCTTTGATCCAGCCAAGCCCGTAATATGTTGCCCCACCAATGATGATAATAAACAGGATCGTCATCACAAAAGAAAGTAACTTCTGGGCGAGGGTTTTGGTAATAGGACGTTTCATTCCTTTAAGACCAATTTTACAGGCCTCAAGATGAACAATGTAAACCAGGGCAATATAGGAAATAATAGCAGGTAAAAATGCGTGCTTGATTACTTCTACATATGAAATACCTACATATTCGACCATAAGGAAAGCCGCGGCCCCCATTACAGGCGGGGTAAGCTGGCCGTTGGTTGAGGCTGCAACTTCAACAGCACCTGCTTTTTCAGCAGGAAACCCAACCTTTTTCATCAATGGAATAGTAAATGTACCAGTAGTTACAACATTGGCAATAGAAGACCCGGATACTAGCCCGGTCATACCCGACGAAACAACTGCAGCCTTTGCAGGTCCGCCACGCATATGCCCTAAGCCTGCAAATGCCGTCCTGATGAAATAGTTGCCCGCACCTGCTGTTTCAAGCAGAGAGCCAAAAAGCACAAACATGAAAACCATGCCGGTAGAAACCCCAAGGGCAACACCATATACACCTTCTGTAGACAGCCAGTAATGGGACATGCCCTTAGAAAGAGAGGCGCCCTTGTGTGCAATGACCTCAGGCATATACGGCCCAAAAAAGGTATAGAGCAAGAATACGGATGCCACCACCATCAAAGGCGGTCCCAGCGCTCTTCTTGTTGCTTCCAGCAACAGCACTAACCCGATTACAGCCACAACTAAATCAAGCGTAGTGGGCATACCAGGCCGGTCAGACAGTTCCGTATAGAAAATAAAGAGATAGGCAGCACAAAACGCTGCGACCAATGCCACGATCCAGTCCTGCACAGGAATATAACTTCGCGGAGATGATTTAAAAGTCGGATAGGCCGTATAAGACAGAAACATGGCAAAAGCCAAATGAATGGCACGGGCTTCTGAATCGTTCAACACAAAAATATTGAATATAAACGGTAAAGGTGAGGCATACCAGAGTTGGAAGAGGGTCCAAAGCAATGGCACAAAGAAAAGAATTTTTTTAGGAAAACTGCCGGCCGGATTCCGGGCCCCGGTATCCGCTTCGGCAATCATCTCCTGCAGTTCATCCTTGGATGCTGCAGCGGTTTGATCTTGGGTCATGGTGACGGCTCCTCCATGGGAAAAGAAAGGTGCATCAGGCAGCAGAAATAAAGCAGTACGGTTCTGTGCCGTCAGGGCACAGAACCGCACATGGTCACACCGTAACCTGAAACTACATCAGGCCGGCTTCTTTGTAGTATTTAACAGCGCCGTCATGCAAAGGAGCAGACAGACCGTCTTTAATCATTTCTTCTTTTTTAAGAACAGAAAAGGCCGGGTGAAGTTTTTTAAATTGGTCAAAATTCTCAAAAACCGCTTTAACCACTTCGTAGATAACCTTTTCAGGAACCTTGGCAGAAGTAACAAAGGTGGCACCTACACCAAAGGTTTTGGTATCAGTGTCAGTACCTCTGTACATGCCGCCTGGGATAGTGGCAGTTCTGTAGTAACCGTTGTCAGCAACCAGCTTGTCCACGACCGGACCGTCTACGGTGACCATTACGGAATCGCAGGAAGTAACAGCTTCTTTGATGTTTCCATTAGGATGGCCTACAGAATATACAAACGCATCAATCTTATTGTCACAAAGGGCTTTGGGCATTTCTGCCGGTTTCAGCTCAGAAGCCAGTTTAAATTCTGCTGAAGTCCAGCCAAGTTCACCCATCAGTGTATCCATTATAGCTCTCTGGCCGGATCCAGGGTTACCGATGTTAACACGTTTACCTTTAAGATCCATGAAGTTTTTAATGCCGGAATCAGCACGGGCAACAACATTGAAAGGCTCAGGATGAACTGAGAATATGGCTCTAAGATCTTTGTTAGGACCCTGTTTTTCGAATTTACCGGTTCCGTTATACGCATGATACTGAACATCAGACTGGGCAACACCCATGTCCAATTCGCCGGCTGCGATTGTGTTCACATTATAAACAGATCCACCAGTACTTTCTACTGAGCAACGAATACCATGCTCTTTTCTGCCTTTGTTAACCAGACGAGCAATAGCGCCGCCAGTCGGATAATATACACCGGTTACCCCGCCGGTACCGATTGTGACAAAGGTCTGGTCAGCTGCCTGTACAGGTGCTGAACCAAGGAAAAGAACCATACCGAAAAATGCTGCAATACCAAGAACCAATAATTTTTTCATCGTAACCTCCAAATAAGATTAAATTAAATTTAAAAATGTTTTGTCTCAAGCAGATTGGCGCAAGACTAAAGTCATGCTGCGCGTTGCCTCATCCCTCCTTTCATCCTGCAAACTTGTGGTGTTAACACCGTTTAATATTAAGTTGTAATGGCGGATGAATCCGCCTTGTTTCTCTTTAAAAGAATATGATAGGAGCAAAACCTATGCCAGGCCAAGTAACTACGAAATACTGAGTTTTTATATATATCGTTTTTGAGGATATCATCACTTTTTATACCTGATGCTGACATGGTTAAGTAAATTTGATGAAATTCCAGGCATATTAAGTCAAATTGAGCATTTCATCAAATTTGATCGTTTCATCACATCATTAGCAACATGTCCTGGGAGATCAAAAAGAAATTTATCTCTTTACAAAAGCTTTGTAAACCACATTTTTCTTAAAGCCGCCACTGACCTTTTCAACTTGACACCAGATTTCCATCTGTCATATTTGCTCAGAATCATCCTTTTTTGGAGGACTTGATTTCGGTAAGGGATGCAAAGCGTAATAAACAAGCTTGCATGTTACTAAAAGCATATTTAAAGTCGTAAAATGAATCAGACAATTAACACCTTTATAATGGATAATACCCAGGCGCTTTTAACCCTGCTTGAAGAACTTGTACTTATTCAAAGCTTTTCTAGAAACAAAGCTGGTGTGGACCGGGTTGGAGACAGGATCGCTAAAGAATTTGCCCAAATGGGATTTGAGTACACATTTAAAGAAGAAGCCGATCTTGGTAACAATCTTATTGTCCGTTCTCCCTGGCAGGGGGAGAGGAAAAATCAAATACTGATAACTGGTCACATGGATACGGTTTTTCCAGAAAATTCCGGTTTTAACTGGTACAAAGAAAGTGATACCCGTTGTTTTGGTCCAGGCGTAGCAGATATGAAAGGAGGCTTGGTTGTTGGTATTTTTGCCCTCAAGGCTTTAATTCATTCCAAAGCCATTACTCGCTGTCCAATCACTTTTATCTTTAACAGTGATGAAGAAATCGGATCTCCTACCTCAAGAAGCCTTATTGCAAAAGAAGCTGCCCGTTCACGCGTGGCATATGTTTTAGAAGCAGGGGGCGTATCCAATGAAATTGTCAGCGGGCGTAAAGGTAACTTTTCCATGCAAATGACAATAGACGGAAAAGCAGGTCATGCTGCATTTGCCGGTAATAAAAAAGCCAGCGCAATTCTTGAGATGGCACATAAAACGTTAGCCATTGAATCTATGAATGATCCCGATAAGGGGTTATCTGCCAACGTAGGCACCATAAAAGGTGGCATCGGACCAAACACTGTACCGGATAAAACTGTGGCCAAGCTTGATTTCAGGTATTTGACCCAAAGCCAAGCAAACTTCATCCAGGATCAGATATCAAGATTAACAAAGAAGACCTTTGTTCCTGGTACACATACCAGCTTGGAAATCAAATCAAGCCGCCCGTCAATGCCGCAGACAGACGCCAACAAAGCACTTTTCAAAAAAATAGAAAACTTATCCCAAGAGCTTGGTAAGCCGGTCATTGAAGAGCTTCGCCAGGGTGTGTCAGATGCCAATATCATCGCTGACCAGGGAACCCCTGTAATTGACGGTCTTGGTCCTATAGGAGCCAAGGACCATAGTGAGGAGGAATATATTGAAAAGGCGAGCCTTTGGGAACGCTGTACTTTGTTCGCACATATCCTTGCAGAAATTTAGCAGGTTCCAATATTTTGGCAGAAAACTTGTAATAGCGTTTCTTGTCTTTGGACTAAACTTGCTGTCGGGTTGTGGTGACGCTTTTGTCCCAAAGGAAGCAACACAAATTACAACATCTGAACTGCCTATGGTCGTTCAAGATGGAATCTCAATGCCTCACTTCCCTACTGCAGACGGCCAACTCAACTATGCAAGGTCCGGGTTTACGGATAAAAGAGAAAAACAAGCTGCCTTCAGGGCTGTTGTCGCTCTTTTTCCTGAAGAAAAACTTCAATGCGGCCACGCTGCTTTAGGACTAGCTTACCTTCATTTGGAACCTGACTACAGGTTTGCCACAGCCCTTGACATTCGCCAGGCTGTCAATGATTTCACCAGTATTTTAAAACAATTTAACACAGTTGATGAGGTTGTAGCCAAAACTCACTGGTACCTTGGCTGGATCTATACTGATCTTTTAGGAGATTCAAATACCGGAATAAACCACTATTTTTCTGTTGCAAATAACTATGGTGACATTCCTATGAATTTGTCAGTCGCGATACCCTGGGCCAACCTGGTGTATCCACCAGACCAACCTAAACCCTTGAAACCAACTACGCCTCAGATCTTGTGGTCTGAAATCGCCTTTTTGGAAATTATACGCAATGCTCCCTCGCCAGACATAGCAATCCAGGCATTTAACCGCTTGTTTGAGAACACTGCTTCAAACCAGGTCCATGGTTTCGCTTTGAAGGCTATGCTTGAAAATTCTGAACTTGCTCCTGTTGCAGCGCCAAAAATTCCACTGTATCTAAAAGACTCACAGAATCCATATTTGCAGCGGCAGATAGAAGCCTTGGCCACGGGGAATATACCATGAGTTATTTCCCTCATATTTCAAGGTTCCGACATTCTTTTAGAATCAGGATTTTTCTTGCTTTAACCCTTGTCATCACAGTTGTTATCCCCGGAACAGGTTACTTTTGCTACATCCAGGCAACCCGTGTAATTGAAAATCAGATGCAGGCTTTTGCGCTTGGCTCAGCTGATCAGATCTCAAAACGAGTGGAATCTTTTTTATCGCACCATACGTTTAACGTTAAACTTATCAAATCCTTGTTTGAAAGCGGTCTTATTGACATGCAAAACGACAAGGAAATCCTTCGGTATTTTAATCTATTCAGAAAAGATCATCCTGAATTTTTTAATATTATTTATGGAGATGAAACAGGCAGGTTTCTTATGTCGCCGGCCCAGGTTCCTGAGGTGCATAAAACCTTTGATCCCAGAATACGTCCATGGTACCAGGCTGCTCTGACCTCGCTTGATATACACTGGACAGATGTTTACCTTTTTGCCTCTGCAAGAAAACCTGGCATGACTGTATCAGTTCCAATCTATGATACCACACGAAAGCTTCAGGCTGTTTGTGGCATTGATATTGACATTTCTTCTTTTTCAAAATTTCTTAATTCCATAAAAATAGGCGCCAAGGGGGTTGCCTATATCTTTAACAGGCAAAACGGGCGAATAATTGCCCATCCTGCCTTGGCTCGGCAACCTTGGGAAAGGTTTCATACTGACCTGCTTACAACGATCCACCAGGACCTTAAAGCCAAAGATAAAAAATTTGGTATGTCCCAATTTAACGGAAACCAATATTTTACGGCATATGCCGATTACCCGGGCAACCAGTGGACAGTTGGGGTAACCTTGCCTGTATCTGACCTTTTTGAAAATGTCACCAACATCAGGCGGGCGATGATATCCTTGGTCATCGGCGGTATTCTTTTGGCCAGCCTTCTATCCTATCTCATTGCCATGACCATAGCCCGTCCTCTGACACGTCTCAGGCAAGGCATTGAACGAATTTCAAGCGGTGATCTTGAATATAAGGTAGATATCAGGGACCCGGATATTGCATCAACCCTTGCTGCATCCTTTAACCAAATGGCTGCTTCATTGCATAAAAGCTCCATGGAACTAGAACGAACTTATAAAGAACTTGCCCAAACTGAAAAATTAGCAGCAGTTGGTCAAATGACTGCTGGTATTGCCCATGAGATTAAAAACCCCTTGGGTATAATTCAGGGTTCGGCGCAGTTGGTTGCTAACCCGGACCGTCCAATACAGATACGTGAAAAAGCTGCCCGGTTCATCATGGAAGAGGTCGACCGGCTTAATCATACTTTGACTGCGTTTCTTAATTTTGCGAAGCCATCAAGCCCTGTATTCAAACAAGTAGACTTAGCGCTTCTTATTGAAGAAATTAAAACCGCTCTTAATATTCAATACTCTGATGTGACTTTCAGGCTTATAATTTCCCCGGATCTTCCAAAAATTCATGCAGACAGGGATCAACTCCATCAGGTTGCTTTAAATCTTTTGCTCAATGCAATTCAAGCCATGGCGGGAAAAGGAACCATTAAAATTCTAATTCATCCAGATTTAGATAATGCCGTCAATACTGATGAAATAAATTGCATTAAAGTGGACATCATTGATCAGGGCTGCGGAATGACGGCTGAAGAAGTACAAAAAGTATTTGACCCTTTTGTCAGTTTCAGGGATAACGGCATCGGACTCGGACTATCCGTAGTTTCCCAAATCATAAAAAGCCACAATGGCAAAATGGATGTTTTGAGTATGCCGGGTAAAGGTTCCCGATTTACAATTGTTTTACCGTTAAGCCAAGGAGAGCATGGCAATGCCGCCTCAAATCCTATTAGTTGAAGATGAAGACAGAATGCGACAGGTAATCAGTATGCAGATCTCTGATTTGGATATTGCCATCCTTGAAGCACAAGACGGTGAACAAGCCATTGATATCTTTGAAAATCAGCCGATCCATTTGGTAGTAACAGATCTAAAACTGCCTAAAAAAAGCGGTATGGATGTATTGGCCCATGTTAAAGAAAAAGATCCTGATATACCTGTGATTGTAATCACAGCCTACGGTTCAATTGAAAATGCAGTCAAAGCCATTCGGGAAGGTGCATTTGATTATGTTACCAAACCTTTTAAAGAAGAAACCCTTCGTGAAAGTATAAAAAAGGCATTAAAAGTAAGCCGTCTAGCCCATGAAGTCAGGCACTTACGTCAGGAAATTGAAGACAAGTTTACCTTTAAAAACATTGTGGGTAATTCTCCAAAAATTTGTGATGTACTTGAGCTTGCCGGTTCTGTATCGCATACGGATTCGTCTGTTCTCATCACAGGAGAAAGTGGTACCGGCAAAGAACTTTTGGCCCGTGCTACGCATATGAACAGTCCAAGATCCTCAGGGCCTTTTTCAACCGTTAACTGTGCTGCGATCCCATCATCCTTATTGGAAGCTGAACTCTTCGGCTATGAAAAAGGCGCGTTTACCGGTGCCCACAAACAGCAAAAAGGCAAATTTGAAATGGCCTCCGGTGGCACGCTTTTTTTAGATGAAATCGGAGATATGGAGATTGATGTCCAGGCAAAATTTTTAAGAATCCTGGAAACCCAACAGTTTGAACGTCTTGGCGGAAGTAAAACCATTACTGCTGATGTAAGAATAATTGCTGCTACTAATAAAGATTTATGGCACATGGTCAGTGAAAAGACGTTCAGAGAAGATTTGTATTACCGGATTAATGTATTTCCCATCCACATCCCTCCTTTGCGCGAACGAAAACAAGACATT
>JAKSAU010001227.1 GCA_022361535.1 Desulfobacterales bacterium | reverse complement strand
TCAATCAATCTTTTTGTATAATACTTGGCATGTGACCGAGAGAGCGAAGCTGTATGCTTATTGTAAAATTAATCACAAATCCCCTGCATAGAATCAAACTTAAATTTTAAGTCATTTTGCTGGACGCTTTAATAACTTCAAAAACCAGGAAAAAACTCTTATTAAAATTTTTTCTGAACAGTTCCTCCAATGCATATTTGCGAAATCTGGAACATGAATTGGATGAATCGCCAAATGCTTTGCGCATAGAGCTTTCCAAATTTGAAAAGGCGAATATGCTTTTATCCAAACAGGAAGGAAATAAAAAGATTTATCGCGCAAATACCGGGCACCCACTTTTTTTAGACATTCGTAATATTATTATGAAAACCGTAGGATTTGACCGAATTATTGACGACGTTATTTCGAGGATGGGTGATGTCGAAAAAGTTTATGTGCTTGGTAATCTTGCCAGGGGAATAGATAGCAAAATAATCGATTTGCTTTTTGTGGGTGAGGAAATCAATACCACATATCTAATTAAACTATTGGAGAAAGTTGAAAAACTTATTGAACGACGCATTAGGTACCTGGTTATTGACTCAAAAGAATTGATGAACTACATCCACAATGATAAAACCCAAGTATTATTACTATGGGATATGCAGAAATAAGTAACGATTTATTATTATAATAATCATAACATCATATAGTTTACATGTACCAACACACCATTCAACCCAGGGATAAGATTTTTGATCTACGATTAAAGGAGATATGGCAATACAGAGATCTGCTATTGCTATTTGTGCGACGCGATTTTGTAGCTAAGTATAAACAAACAATATTGGGTCCATTGTGGCTTTTCATTAGACCTGTGTTTCAAACAATAACTATGGTGGTAGTTTTTGAACGAATGGCCAAACTCTCTACCGATGGTGTACCACCCATGTTATTCTACTTAGCAGGGGTAACCTCCTGGAACTATTTTGCAAATTGTTTAACAAGTACCTCAAATACCTTTACGGCAAATGCCTATATTTTTGGAAAAGTATATTTCCCAAGAGCAGTGACCCCATTATCCATAATAATCAGTAACTTAATTCAATTTGGAATTGGCCTGTTACTATTTATAGTAATTTATTTTTATTTTATACTTAAGGGAGCATCCATACAAAGTAATATAACCTTATTATTACTCCCTCTACTCATAATTATGATGGGATTTATGGGTTTAGGACTAGGTATGCTTATCTCGGCAATGACAACAAAGTATCGAGATCTTCAAAATCTTGTTGCTTTCGGTGTACAACTACTAATGTACGCAACCCCGGTAATTCTTCCTCTATCTTCAGTCCCGGACAAATACAAACCAGTTATGATTTGGAATCCTATGACTGGAATAATCGAAACATTTAGATATGCCTTCCTGGGAAGTGGATCATTTTCATGGAATTTATTAGCATATTCAGGTGGATTTACTATTGGAATCTTTCTTATAGGATTAATAATTTTCAATAACACCGAAAAGAATTTTATGGACACCGTTTAGTGTTAGATTTTAACAAAAGTATATACAATCAATTTTAGAATCGTAATGATTAAAAGGCATGAAGCCAATAAT
>JAKSAU010001036.1 GCA_022361535.1 Desulfobacterales bacterium | reverse complement strand
GCTTTTTTTCGGTAACAGCCAGGACGGCACCGGCACAAAGAAAAAGTGTTATTTTCATGAACCCGTGAAAGGGGATATGTACCATGGCACCCCTTATTCCATAAGGGGTTAGTAATGCCGTCCCAAAAAGGATATAGGACAGCTGGCTCACTGTTGAATAGGCCAGCCTTCGTTTAAGATTGTCCTCACCAATGGCAAAAAAAGAGGCAACAAGCATAGTAAATCCGGCCATTGCCGCCAGTACCAAACCAAGACCTAAGGCCTGGAACAATTCAAGACCGAATACATAACAGACCACCCGGACAAAGGTAAAAACCCCTGCTTTGACTACAGCCACCGCATGAAGCAGGGCACTGACAGGAGTCGGAGCAACCATGGCCCCTGGCAACCAGGCATGGAAGGGCATCCATGCAGCTTTCATGGCACCCAGGCTGAAAAGAAAAAACAAAACGATTAAGCTTTGTTTTGACGCAACACTTTTATCTAAAATCCCTCCTGGTACAAACTCGGTGGTGCCTGTCAGTGCAAAGGTCATGGCAACTGCAGCAAAAAAGAACCATCCGGAAATAAGAAGATAGGTCAGATATTTTTTAGCCCCGGCAAAGGCAGCGTCATCTTCATGATGGGCCACAAGCCAGTATGTAGAAAAGGTCAACGCCTCATAAAAAAGATAAAAGGTGACAAGGTTTCTTGCCAGGGCGATACCCAGAGCACAGGCAATGGCAAGGGCAAAATAACAATAAAATCTTGTCTGGGCGTGTTCGTTTAACGTTCTCATATATCCGATGGCATATACCGAGACCAGAATCCATAAAAAAGAAGCGGTTAATGCAAAGATCAGCCCGAACGCATCTGCACGAAACCCGAACGCCAGCCCCTGGGCAATAGCGAATACCGGTGTTTGGGGATATTGTTGTTCGAGCACTGCCGGTGCCATTGAGATAATAGCCGTAAAACCTGTTATGGCCGAAACCAGGGTACACGTCTCCCGTATATTGGGATGGTGCCTGAAAACCAGGACCAATCCGGAACATATCAATGGGATAAAAAAAGCGATAAGGGGCATATAATTCATGGAGAAAAGCATCACTGTATCACCTCCAACCCCATCTCAAGATTGATCTGGTTGAGCAGGGGATGAAGTGCCCCTGATATCCAGATCAGGCCGAGAAGAAACGTAAGTGACGCCATGGCGATACCTGGTATCAGCATAGCAGGCGGCAGTTCAACATCTTTTTTATTGGATTTATCCGGATTATGAGAACCATTAGGACGGATATACATAGACTCTATCAGACGCCAGAAATAGACCAGCATAAGCAGGGTACTGATAAAAATGATCGCTACAAATCCATATTGGCCTGCCTCTACCGCCGCCTGGATCAGATACCATTTAGAGACAAAGCCTGCTCCCGGCGGCAGCCCGATCATGGACAGGGATGATACAATCAGGATAATGACCGTGAATGGCATCTTGTGCCAAATACCGTTTAATCTGTTGATCTGCCTTGCGGCCATAACATGGATGAATCCGCAGGCAGCCATAAACATGGCCCCTTTGATCACGGCATGGTTGACCATCTGCACCACCGCCGGAATCAAGCCCATCCGGCTTGTAACAGCCAGGCCCACACCCAAAACAATGTACCCCACGTTGGATATACTTGAGTATGCCAACATCCGTTTGAGATCATTTTGGACAATGGCAAACAAAGAGCCTGCCAGGATGGCGACAGCCCCTAACCATACAAAGGCCTGGAATATGGAGAGATACGCCTCAAGAAACCCTAGCGTAAAAACACTAAATACAATACGAACCATTGCATAGGCAAAGGTTTTGGCAACTGCCGTAGAAATGAGAATAGTAGCGGCAGACGGTGCAAAGGTATATGCATCCGGCTGCCAGGAATGGAAGGGAAACAGGGCAATTTTAATACTAAATCCGATTAAAATAAAAACAAAGGCGGTCATTACTGTATTGGACGTGTAAATCTTTGGCAGCAAGACAGCCAGGTCCGCCATATTCAGGGTTCCTGTGGCAAGGTAAAGATACCCCACCCCCAACAGGTAAAAACAAGCGCCGACCGTCCCGATCAAAAGATATCTGAACCCGGCCACAACACTTTGCCTGTTTCCCATGGCCACTAATGCATAAGAGGTCAAAGACGCAACTTCAAGCAGGACAAACAGGTTGAACAGATCCCCGGTTGCGATCATCCCGGCCAATCCTGTGATCAATAACAGATACAGCGCCCAGAACAGGACCTCTTTTTCCGGCAGTTCCTTTTCCACACTTTTTTTTGCCCAGCCTGCAGTCATCGTCCCTAAAAAAAGAATAAGGACCAACATCAGCGCCCCAAAGGCATCAACCCGGAATGAAATGCCCATAGGTGGCGGCCAGCTGCCCAGCCAATACTCAATCGGTCCGGTATTTAGAACAATTTGCAATAACAGGCAGGCACCAGCAAAACATATTGCCATGGTTGTAAAGGCAAGGGGAAATACAAATTTTTTGGACCAGGACCCTGTACAGGTGATGATAAGGGAGGCCATTAGCGGCAGAACAACAATTATGATTATTAATTGTTGAAGCATTTTCCCCTCCCAACATGTTAAAGCAGGCTGGCAATCTCAGGGTGGCACTCAATGGTTTTTACAAATTGCTCGGTCCTGGCATCATACCTTTTCTTTAAAACGTAAAGCAGTCTTTGGCTGATAATGAATCCCATGGAATGGTCATGTTCCATAAGCCTTTTAAGCCGGTCAGCTTTAAATGAATATATGACCGAATCCCGGGCACACAGGGCATTTGTTGAATACTCTCCCTGATCCAGCATGGCGGACCAGCCAAAGGAAAACCCCGGTTCAATGGCACTCAAGGAGATGGTCAAGGTGTCTGTGATCCGCTGTTCCAATAAAACTTTACCCGCTTCTAGAAGAAATAGGCGATCCGCGGCCTGGCCCTGGTTGAAAACCATTTCGTTTTCTTGATACTGGAGAATATCTGTAATACGGGCAAGCTTTGTTAGCATGTCATCGGCCAGGTATCCAAGCATAACAAATTGCTTGAGCGCATTGATATCAACCATATCTGCCCCCTTTTAAGCTGTTATCTTTTTGGGCACCTGGCTCCTGCATCAATATGGGTTCATCTGATTCAGACATCATGGCACACACCTTATCCTCCTCCATGGTGCCAAACTCTTTATAAATCCGGATTGTCATAGCCAATGCAACACCAAGGGTAGCCACAGCCACCACAATGGCTGTGAGCATGAGTACATGGGGTAATGGATTGATGTAGTCACGGGCTGCGATGTGATGTCCGTGGTGATGAAAGAGGATAGGCAGGCTGGCGCCTTGTTTTGCACCCACGGAAATGAAAAAAAGGATTACCGATGTCTGGAGGATATTAAGCCCTATGATCTTTTTTAAATAGTTTTTCTTTATTGCCACACCATAGAACCCAACCAGCATAAGCAGGACATAAACCAGGTAATTCATTTTCGGAATTAAAAATGCCGGTAATTCGCCCATATCTACAACCCTTCATCATATCGCCCTGCTGAAGACAGGGAGGTGTATAAAATCACCATTACAGCCATAACAGCGATGCCGACCCCGATCTCAACAATGAGAATCCCGTGGGATCTTGCCACCACAGGGTCGGTTCCAAAAACAGGGGCCAAAACACTATAGTCCAGATAGTTGCCTTGAAATAAAATACAAGAAAGGCCGAGGCCTGCATAAACGAGAACCCCCAAAGCGGCAATCAGCATAATGATCTTGCGGGTCATGCGGCCAAGAAGCGCTCTGAGATTGAAGCCGATGGCATAAAGGACCAGGGAAGCGCCAAAGATCACCCCGCCCTGAAATCCGCCACCGGGACTATGATGGCCATGGGCAATAACATACAAAGCAAAGACCTGGATAAATGGAATGACGATTCTGCAGGTGGTCCGAATAACCAAATCATGGGGCACCCAGACCGAGTCTATCCGCTCAAAAACATCAGAGTCATCAGGCAGCTTGCCCCCTTTCTCAATTCTCAGGGTGATCCCTGTGGGCACATGCCTGTAAACCCTTGACGTCGGAACAGTTTTCCTTGTTTTTGCCAAAAGAACAATACAGACCAGACCGGAGGTAAAAATAACGATTGTCTCAAACATGGTGTCATACCCCCGGTAGTCCGCCAGTACAGCAGTTACCACATTGGGGACAGATGTATCTGCCATGGTCTGTTCGATGTAATAGTCAGACACATGTGTCGCCGCAGGACTTTTAGGATCCCCCCAATAAGGAAATCCCAGGACACCGTAAATCAAAAGGCCCGCCAGCAGGGTGAAAATCAGTATCCATCTCATGGGTCTGTTCTCCTTGATGTCTTTAGAACAGCAGACACAAACAGCACCGTACTGATCCCGGCCCCGACAGATGCTTCTGTAAACGCCACATCCACAGCCCCCATAATGGCCCAGAGAAGACAAAGCAGAAAACTGTATGCACCGAACAAAATGGCCGCACCTAAAAGATCTTTTACTGCCAGGGCACCGGCCGCAAACAAGAGCACCAGGACAAGTATGATGGATTCGATTTGCCAAATCATTTATCCGCCTCCTTTTCCCAGGGCCTTAATCCGGCTCTCACCCCCGCATCCACAATGGCATGTATGGCTGTCGGACTTG
>JAKSAU010000906.1 GCA_022361535.1 Desulfobacterales bacterium | reverse complement strand
TTTCCCTGTCCCATTACAATACCAAACAGGAGATGGATACCATTGTGGAAACTTTGATTCCGGCCATAGATAAGTTACGCCAGATGTCTCCATTCTGGAAGGACGGGAAGGTGGTCTGAGTCTTTTGACTCAACGCCAACAATGTAGAATTTAAAGTAAAGGGCTTGACTGATAGCGGTCAGGCCTTTTTTGTTTCATCTTGTTTTTCCAGACCGTATACCTGTCTCCCAAATGTAAAGAAGCACACCTGTCCAGATAAAGGCAAACGTGATCAGACTTTGGCGGGTGAAGGGTTCCTGGTAAACGAAAACACCAAGGATAAAGGCAATGGATGGGGCCAGATATTGAAGGATACCTATGGTGGAAAGCTTTAGACGTTTGGCTGCAGCCGCAAACCAGAGTAAGGGCAAGCTGGTTACCACCCCTGATCCCATGCACCAAAGTGATAGGCCGGTATCTACCAAGAATGGGCTGTTTCCCATACCCACCCGGAATCCGATATAGGCAAGGGCCGGAATAAAAAGCACCATAGTTTCGATGAAAAGTCCTGGAATGGGTGCCGCCTGGATTTTCTTTCTTGAAAATCCATACAGGGCAAAGCTGACAGCCAACAGTAGCGCAAAAAGCGGAAGGGAACCATAGACAACCAGGGAGTAGGTTACTCCGGTCAAGGCAAAGAGCACCGCAACCCACTGCAGACGGCTGAACCGTTCTCCAAGTAAAAGAAACCCAAGTACTACGTTGATCATGGGGTTCATATAATATCCCAGGCTGGTCTCCACCACCTTGCCTGAATTGACTGCCCAAATGTAGATGAACCAGTTGAACCCGATGATAAGCCCGCTTAAGACAAGTCCTCTCAGCGCAGCAGGAGATTGGATAACAGTAAAAACTTCCTGCCAGCGTCTCTGTAAGGTAATGATACCCAAAAGGAAAATGCAAGACCACACAATGCGGTGGCATAGAATCTCAAAGGCATTTATTGTCTGCATCTGTTTCCAGTATGCAGGTAAAAATCCCCAAGCCGCAAAGGCTGCCAGCCCGAACAATACCCCGTTTACATTCCGGTTCATATCTGCCTTTCGATTTAAATGAATTAATTTATGCATATAAATCAGGTTGGCAAGGGGAAAAAGTAAAAGATAGTATTATTCTGAAATCAGGTGAATAATATTCGCAGAGTTGGTTATCCAAAAGCCTTTAAACCCTTCAGGTAGTTTTTCAACGTCATCCCGTCTGATACAGCCGGCTTCTTTGAAATAACTTGATGCTGCGTCAACATTTTCAGTGTTCACTTCTAACCAGATTTCTGCGTGGCTGATACCTGGAGTTTTATCAACCCATAGGTTTTTGTCACCAAACTTGAATACAACTGAGTCCGATTCGTTGGAAGGTTCTGGCGCGGTTTGTTCAAATTCTAAGATCGTTTGGTAAAACTCAACAGTCGTTTTAAATTCGTGGCTTGGGACCTTTATGGCTATGTTTTTGCCAGGTCTAAATTTAGGCTTCATATCATTCATGCTCCCAAAGTTGTTGAACCAAGTTCCGGCTCAGATCCAGATATTGCGTCTGCATGTCAGGATCAGTGCAGAAAATTTCCAAGGTGATTGTTTTGTTATAATTAATTGCTTTTAATGAATCCACTGCACTCTGCCAATCGACAGTTCCTACACCCAAGGGCATATGATCATCAAACCGGGATCGATTGTCAGAAAAGTGAACATGCTTGATATGTCCTCCCAACTCTTTGCAGAAGACCTCATGGTTATCCATACCGAAGTTTGTGTGTCCGAAATCAAGATGCAGCCCTAATCCTGGAACTTCCCTCAATAAATTTTGAAAGGTTGAAACCCGGTCAAAAGGGGCTTTAAAATTTTCCAATACCAAGGTGAGCCCATGTGATGCAGCCATTTCCACAATTGGCTGTAGTGCTTCAATATGGAATGAAACCACATCTTTTCTCATGGCCGGCGGGCAAAAATAGCAGGGGTGAATATTCATGACCTCTGCTCCCAATGAGGAAAATATCTGTGCACAGCGCTCTAATTCATTTAGGCAAGCCTGGCGAACCTTTTGAATTGGATATGAATATGGAAGGCATGGATCAGTATGCCCGGTAATAGACAGCCCATATGAATCAAGGATAGGGCTCAATTTAGCAATATCAATATCAATGGCTTCAGGCCCTTCAATAGTTAGATCCAAGAAATCAAAACCGGCTTTGCCACAGAACTCAGCCTCATCATACACCGATTTTGACGGGTTGTTCATTAATCCTATTTTCATAGCACATTCCTCGACTGGTTAGGCATAAGATGTAATACCTTTTACCAAGGTTCGACTTTTTAAAATTTATTGATTTTGTTCATAATATTTTTAAATCGGCCATTGCTTATCGGGTGCCACGCAACGATTTTTCCATTGAGTATTACGCAGAATGTACCAAAGGCACAAGGATTGTTTTGGGCCTGTTTGCAATCCTTGAAACTGATTACATTAGGCTTGATTTTGAATTCATTTTCAGCAGTCTGACAGATTTCGTTAACATTTTTTACTGAATAGGGGCATTGATCAGCACGGATTATCGTCAGACCATTATTGTATTGTTCTAACCGTTTTTCCCAATTGGATTTAAATTTTGGTGTCGGTGAAGATTTCTTAAATTTTTTCACCAGCAATGAAAAATCAGGTGGTGCAGTGTCTACAACTTCAAAACCATGTTTCAGGAAAAATCTACTATCCACCATAAAGGAACCTTTACGTGTTACAACTGCAACTCCATAAGATTTTTCCCTTTTAGCATCTTTTAGGCACTCATTTAGTAACTGTGAGCCATATCCTTTGTTCTTATAGTCTCGTTTAAATCCAGAAAAGATACAGTGAATGAATGTATATCCTTGAGCTTCAACCGGTCTCCAGCAGTATTCTCCCGGGATATACTCAATCATACCCTGAGTGCCGCCTGCAGCCGAGTGTAACGTTTTTATTTTTAACCCCTCTGCTAATCGCTCCTTAATCCACCCTATTTTCTCCGGAAAGCCAGGACGTTTTATGTTTTTATAACCACAGATGCCGTATTTAAGAATGTTCTCATTATCCGTATCAATAATTTCAATTTCACCCATAAATGCTATGTCCTTACCAATAATTCTCCAGGTTACGCAATCTTGTGACCATAATACCGATCTTTTGCTATTTTAAATTTCGGACAAAGATTTCTCGTATGAGATGAAGAGGATGAGCACCACTGCCCGCAGCCAAAATCATTACGATTATTAAAAATTGTTTTCCTGCATTGTGGACATTTCCTTTGTATCTCATCTTTAAAAAACTCAACCAGTGTCCCGCAACCTTTACATGTTACATTAAAAATTGAATTAGCATCCCATTCCCGGGTATTGCTTCCTGTACATTTTTTCATAATGTTAGCTCCATTATATTGGTTATAATTTTTTAAGTGTAGCATGATCTTATATAACCATAGAGCAAAGTGAAGAAGAAAAAACCGCCCATTTGGGTGATTTTTGGATTTTAGAATGAATTGCAGTTCAAAACAGTGTAATAGAATGAATCGTTGAATAGCGTGCTATACAAATTCTGCCTATCTCAGGAATGTTTTACAAAAACACGACCAGAGGTCATCCCTAAGATATCCCCATTTCAAGAAATTATGTGTCATACAGTTAAACTGACAGATTAGAATACTAATATTGGCCGGATTATTGGCAAAAAGAAGATTTTAATCTTTTGTTATCAGCTTTTAAAAAGATCTGTACTGATGTAACGCTCTCCTGTATCGCAGGCCACGAATACAATGTTTTTGCCGGGATGTTTTTTACCTGTTTCAAAGGCTGCGTGGAAATTGGCCCCGGAAGAGATGCCGCACAGAAGCCCGCAATCTCGGGCAAGGATCTTGGCACCAGCCAAGGCATGTTCAGCCTCCATGAGGATTATTTCATCAAGGCATTCTTTGTTCAGGTTTTTAGGAACAAAGCCTGCTCCGATACCCTGGATGGGATGGGGGCCTGGCTCTCCTCCTGAGATGACCGGAGATGCAGCCGGTTCCACAGCAATGGACATCAGATCATGTTTCTTTTGCTTGATGTATTCGGAAACACCTGTGATTGTTCCGCCTGTTCCTACACCTGCTATAAAAATATCAATTTTGCCCTGGGTGTCGTCCCAAATTTCGGGTCCGGTGGTTCTGCGGTGAATTTCAGGGTTGGCCGGATTGGAAAACTGATCCGGCATGAACGCATTTTCTCGTGTTTCTACAATATTTTTAGCCTCGGCAATGGCGCCTTTCATACCTAACTTCCCAGGGGTTAAAACCAGCTCAGCACCTAAATGGGTGAGGAGCTGGCGCCGCTCCAGGCTCATGGTTTCAGGCATGGTCAAGACAAGTTTAAGCCCCTTTACCCTTGAAACAAAGGCCAAGGCAATTCCTGTATTGCCTGAAGTAGGCTCGACAATCAGGGTCTCTTGGTTGATCTGCTCATTGAGTATCCCTGCCTCAATCATGGCAAGTCCGATTCTATCCTTTACGCTGGAAAGCGGGTTGAAATATTCCAGTTTTGCATAGAGTTGTGCACCGCATTCTTTGGATGGCTTTTCCAGAAAGACCAGTGGTGTATTGCCACAGGTCAGAGTAATATCATTAAGCGCTTTCATGTGCAGGTTCCTTTTCCTTATTCTTGTAGATGAGTCGTGGATTTTCAATAAAAACTTTTGTATCCGCAGGAATGGATTGAGTCAGCCATACGTTGCCGCCCACCACGGATCTTGCGCCTATAATAGTTTCCCCCCCCAATACTGTGGCACCGGAATAAATGATCACATCATCTTCAATAGTGGGATGGCGTTTGGCCCACCGCAGTTTTTCACCGGCATCCGGTGGAAGGGATAGGGCACCGATGGTAACATTCTGATAGATTCTTACGTTATTCCCAATGATGGAGGTCTCGCCTATGACAATACCTGTTCCATGGTCAATGACAAATCTATTGCCAATGGTGGCACCCGGGTGGATATCAATACCTGTAAGGCTGTGGGCATATTCAGACATAATCCTGGGCAGTTGGGGCACCTTGAGTTGGTGAAGAATATTGGCGATCCTGTAAACCGTAATGGCATAAAGGCCTGGGTAAGAGAAGATGACTTCATCATGGCTCTTTGCCGCCGGGTCTCCGTCATAGGCACCTCTTACGTCCTCGGCAAGTTT
>JAKSAU010000503.1 GCA_022361535.1 Desulfobacterales bacterium | reverse complement strand
GAGTATAATACTGAACGTCCTCATGAGTCACTCGACCAGTTCACACCGGCCGAGTATCTCATGCTAAAATCGCCCGATTCGTCTATTTCGATATGGAACTAATAGAGGGAAGGCTACAACCCAAATATCTATTCTCTTAATAGCCAAATTTAATGAAAAAGACTTGATTCTTTATACATTAAGGCATTCTCAGATTAGCCAGTTTCTGCATGGATTTAGAATCTCTTTACATGAGCTCAAAACACTGTTAATGCTGATGTGGACTCCAGTAAATATGAAGGAGACAGCCGCTCCGGTTATCAACCGTTCCTTCATGATATGCGGTTAGATATCAGATCAAACAAGATAACCGGACCCGCTCAATTCCTTGTTGTATAATCTATTTACACTATTCTCAAATGTTGTTATGTCAATGTATAGACAATTCATTTTGAGATGATTGTTGATTTTCATTTTTGGCGGCATCTGGTTACCTTAATTTCAGACTACGATTAAAGATCCTTGGTCACAGCTATAAGGAGGAAAATGAGCGAACAACACTCTAATAAGGACGATCAATTTTTCTTAGAGTTTGGTAAGTTAATTAAGAATTACCCTGCTAAAAGCATTACATTAATATTTCTATCAATTACGTTTATTTATGGACTAAGTTGGAAGATTGAAAACCTACTGTCTTCTGTTGATAAAAATCGTGTGAAGGCTGAAATTGAAAACGCCTATAGATCCCATAATCTAAAAATTCCCGCTGAGAATGATATCGTCCAATTAATCCAAAATTTTTCTAACGAAATCACTATAAATTATAAAAACAAACAGATTCTCTTAGAGAAGGAACTTCAATCGCGGAGTGTGGCGACAAGTATGATAAACGAGCAGTCACCCAACAAATCTTCACCAAACCAGACTACCAATATAGAGCTAAATAAGACAGAAGGCCGCTTAAAAACAAGCTCTGGTTCAACAAAAACAACGAAACAAGTGAATCGGTTTCGTATAGTTGTTGTGCCATTTTACTTTGAACAAGGGGAGGACGCTTCTGAAGAACATATGAAGGGTTCTTCACACTACCGTAGAATGTCGGGTTTTATAGTGAATCAATTAGTAAAGCATAATTTTGAAGTAGTTAACCCTTTTGCTCGTGATGCTCAGAAAAAAGAATTAAACAGAGTAATGGAAAGAGCAAAAGAAGATTCTATGCTTGTGGCTACTGATTTGTGTATGAGATATGGAGTTGATGCTACATATCTTGTCTGGTTAAAGGTTAAGCTGCAAGAGACTTCAGATGGGCTCTTTAAAGCTACTGCCATCGTTGATGGAGAGGGATATAATAGTGCTGGAATAGCTCTTGGTGCCAATTTATCGAAAACTTTTAACGTAACGAGGTCTGATTCTGATTTAGCTATAAGGGAGGTGGAAAAAGAGATTGGAGATTTGGTAGGTAGAAGATTAACTGATTGGAGAACAACAACAAAAAATACATCAGATCCTCAAACTCTCAATAATAAGGGAGTACTGATTGTAAATATGGATAAACAAGCAAGCCATATAAAAATTAGTCTTGATGGAGCAAATGAATACGAGCTGATTGAAGTTTTCGGAAAAATTTTGAGAACAGTGCCGGGAGTTGTTAATGCCAATTTGGTTATCCAAAGAATTATACCAGACAATCCCCAAGAATGTGTTGCTGAATGGGCAGTTGAGTTAGACACTTCAAAGTCAGATACCTTTCGATTACAAACCAGTATCATGAAAATGATTAATGATATTCTTGAGTCAGGTGGATCTGTAACCCTAAAAGGAGTTCCATACAGGTATACCCCATCTGAGATTAGAATGATGATGGGTCTAAGACCCTCCACAGCCAACTCAAGGGTTATTCGCTTCATAATAGATAGGGATAGAGCAAGGGACCGAGAATTTTCATCAATTCATGAATTTGACTCTTGAAACTGAAATGGTTTGAATGCGTTATGCCGTATCAACTATTAATGGGAGGGTGATGGTCGGACAAAATAAACTTTTGCAACCTTTTATTTTTATAGAATTAATTCCCTAAAAACTGTCGAAAAAAGCTCTTGGCGGCCTCGTTTTGATACCGAAATGGAGTTTCTATGGGTACTAGGCCAAAACCTTCATAGTAAAAAATTCAACTTTCCAAATGAACCGGGCAAGCAGGTTATTTGGGATGTTAAAATCGCCCGAATTCAGAAAATTTATTAGGGATTGACGACACTACAATCTGTCTATGATTGCTCACTTTCGTTAAAATTCCCTTGACCACAACATATTGTGTTGGAATTCCCAGTTGAAGAGTACATTTAATACCGGATAAATTTGATTTCGGATGAATCAAATTATTTAGTCTGACATCTTGTGTCAGATAAAGTTTAAGCTTTTAGATTTTATTGCCAAAATCCGTATGCTGGCTTGTCTATAATTTTTATGATCAAGTCTACTGCCGAGTGGATCGTTGTGATTTGATCCCTGTCTTCATATGGTATTTCAATATCAAAATCCTCTTCTATTGCCATGAAGAGCTCGTTGATATCGACGCTGTCCGCCCCAAAATCTTTCAAGTAAAGACTCTCTCCAGATAGATTTTCCTTATTGACTCCCCATTGCTCGTTAAGAATTTCGATAAACCTTATTGTCATACGTTGGTGACGCTCTTTTTCTTTATTTAAATCTTTGGCAAAGCAAATAGTAGCCATCAATATCAGCAAGGTTGAGAAAAATAAAATATAAGTTTTTTTCATTAAAATCTCCTTTTTATAAAGGATTCCATTTACCATATCTGATTGTTTTTTGGATGGAAATTTTTTTGTTTTAAAGAATCATATTTACAGAACAAGTGCAGCTTGGGGATTTAGGCCATAGTTTTATGATAGTATGTGCACAGGTTTTCTGCTATTCAAATTATTTATTTTGGTAGGAGTTGATTCAAGCATTTTTAAGTTTAAAAAAGCTAAGAAATAAACTTGTCTTAAATGAAGTCAAAGAATTAGCTTATCTGACAAGACAGGATGTAAAACGCTTGTATATATCTTTTGAGAATTTTTTTTCAACTACTTCCTGCTTGATGATGCTTAAAGTATCGTAAGGTCTTTTTTTCTTACGAAAGGATTTGCTGTGATACGTCAGGGCTTCATAGCAATCAATCAAGCCGATTAACTGACTATAGGATGAGATTCGGTTTTTCCCTTCAGGATACCCACTTCCATCAAGGCGTTCGTGGTGTTCTTGTATTGCCGTTGGAATGGCAATATCGAAATTCGCATGGTTCTGAGTGATATCATGCCCAAGATTTGGATGCGTTTTATATGTTTCAAATTGGTTATCAGTAAGGCGTTTTGATGTCTCAACAAGTTTTTTATCAAATTGTGAGCATCCTACGTCATGTAATAAAGCAGCCATGGCCATCTGCTGTGTGTCGGCCTCAGCCAGATCATAAAAAAAACAGTATTGAAGGACAAGAGCTGTGACATTTACTGTATGCTCAACCAAAACTGAAGAATTGGTACCGAGTTTAGCCAATAAATTCATGGCCATATGATCCCCGCTATACCGGTCCATCAAGATTTCAAGCGTTTCAGGAAGAGAGTTGAAGCTTGCTTCTTGTCCTGGTGTAAGAGCTTCTTCTACAATTTGGGCAAGGGCTTCGCGAACCTGACGAAGTTTGCCTTCTGCTACATTTTTTTTAAAATTCTTATTGAGTGCGGCACTAAGCTCTGCAATGGCTTGATCCCGGTCTGTCTCACGAATATACAAATCCGGGTATTTAACTACGACAAGGCGATCTTCACCAAAGCATTCCCCTTTTTTCTTATATAGCGCATATTCATTACTCTGCGTTTTGTAATAAAAGGGAACCTCTCGGAACAAAGGAATTTGCGATTTTTTTAAAGGTAGATATTCTGTCATGAAAAAACTAATATTTTATTAATCAATAAAAATCAACATGCATATAAAGGATATAAGGTTAAAAATCGTTTTACATAATTATTTTTTTGACCACTTTTTTTGATCACTTTTGGTATTTTTTGATAAGGCCCGAGTGATGATCCACCCTCCGACAATGGCTGTGATGGGGGCGACCATGACAAGCCCGATACTTCCGATAAGGGTTCGCATTATTTCTGCAGATACGATTTTTAGATTTATCATTCGCATGAAGCTGGGATCTTTGACCTTAAATATCATCAGAAGCGTTAAGTATCCCCCTGAATATGCCAAAAGTAATGTGGTGGTCATGGTTCCGATAACCTGACGGCCGACAGTGAAACCGGACCGGATCAGTTCGGCAGGACGAATTTCCGGCTTCTTAATCCGGATTTCATCCATGGAAGCTGCAATGTCCATGGCAATATCCATGGCTGCACCGGAGGCGCCCAAAACAATGGCAGAATAAAAAATCTGCCGGATGTCCAGATCATGGAAACCGGAAAAGATTAGGGCGTTGACATAGGGTTGAGTCATACCGAAAAGTCCGGCTTGACCGCCGAAAAAAAGGGTCACCCCAATGGTGATGATAAGGCCTGAAATGGTGCCGATAAATGCGGTAACGCCCCTTCGGTTGAATCCTGCCACCATGAAGATAATAATGCCGGAGAGCAGCACCAGGGTATAGGCTGTGGTTATGAGGGGAGGGTGGCCTGCAAGAATTTGATTGACCAGAAATTCCCAGATAATAAATATACATAAAAGAAAAGATATCAGGGCTTTTATGCCGATGACACCGGCGTAAATGACCAAAGCTGCCACAAAGACCAAAAACAAGTTCAGCAAGGTATCCTGGCGGTAAAGATCTACTGCTTTTACGTGCTCAATCTTTCCTTCCTTGTCTAAGATTAGGGCTGCTATGATTGTATCCTTGGGCTTGAAAAGATTTTCAAGGTCCACCTGGCCGTTAAGGCTGTTGACAGCGGTTGTTTTGGTCTCTTTAAACGGCCCTTCAAGAATTTCAATTTCCAGGGTCTGAAATCCAATATGTGAGAGACCCGACGATCTGACTTCTGAGTCGTCTACAGACAATACTTTTGCCCTTGTTTCCATTGTCATGGGATCCAGTCGGGGGGACTGGGCGCCAAAATAAAACCACATGCCGGAAAGAAGAACTAATAAAATAGCAAAGGAAAATAGAACGGATTTTTTCATGGGTTGAATATAAACGCGGCCTGTACAAAAAGCAACAGGCCGCGTTTGTTTATGCCGGTCAACTATTTAGAGATTAACACCGAGCATTTTTGCCATGGTCTGGGCAATCTGAGTATTGTCTTTATAGCCGCCGAATTTGGCTGCGCCAACACCTGTAGCAGACATGGGAATCATGGTGGCTGTGTGGATGGTGGTGGTCCAGTTAATATTGGCCCTGCTGGACAGCAAATGGGCCGCAGTCAGTGCTGCCGGGTTTACTTTGTAGTAGCCTGCGGTTTCACCGGCATCTGCAGATGCCATTGCTTTTTCCAGGCTGGCAGCTTCAGCTACTGTCAGGTTGGAAAGACCGAATTCTTTTGCAAGATATGATTTGTACCCGGTTTTATCTCCTTTGTATTGGCCGGCCCCATATGCCAGGGTGTCTTCTACGGAAACCTTGGTGGTCATCAGGGCTGTCATATCAAGCTTATACCCCATACTGTCCATACCCAGGCCCATACCTCCTGTTTCATGGTCGCCTACCACAACGATGAGGGTGTCATTTTTATGTTTGTTGTAAAAATCAAATGCCACTTTGATGGCATCGTCAAAGGCCAGGGTATCATAAATTACGCCTGTGGGGTCATTAGCATGGGCAGCATGGTCGATCCTACCGCCTTCCACCATAAGAAAGAACCCTTTCTCGCCTTTGGAGAGTACGTCAATACCAGCTTTTGTCATAGCGGCAAGGGAAGGCACGTTACTATACTTGTTGATTCTTTCTATTTCATAAGGTGTGTGGGTGTAAGTAAAGGCGGCAAATACTTTTTCCTTTTTTGAAAAATCTGCACTATTAAAGGCTTTGGCGCCTTTCATGCCGATAAAGGTTTCATATCCTTTTTCTTCAAAGCCTGTGACCAGGTTTTTTTCGTCTTTGCGTTTGGATTTGATGGTTTTTCCGATGGCATCTGCGTTTTCAATTTTCATGGATTTGGGGATGAAGTGACGGATACCCCCTCCGGCAAGAAAATCCACATCAGAGTTAAGGATATCTTCGGCAATTTCATTTTCATTGTTTCTTGAAATGTTATGGGCGGCAAATGCAGCAGGGGTTGCATGGGTTAATCTAGTGGTTGTGACTAGTCCTGTTTTGATGCCCTTATCACGGGCTGCTTCAGTCAGGGTTTTAACATCATTACCATTGGCATCCTTTCCAACCACGCCTTTGTTGGTTTTAACACCGGATGCAAGTGCAGTTCCTGCAGCAGCAGAATCTGTGATTAATGTATTGGCGCAATAGGTGGTATTGATACCGGCAATATCAAATGTGTTCATTAACAGTTGTTCTGAATTGTTTTTGGTTTTTTCCCGCAAGAAAAATTCACTGAACTGCCTTTGTGATGCACCAAGACCATCACCGATAAAGTAGAATACATATTTAGGCTGGATCGCCATGGCAGGTGCGGATATAAAGAGCACAAGCAGAGCAATGGTCAACAGTATTTTCATCTGTTTTAACAGGTTCATCATTTCCTCCTTACATAATCCTTATAAAAATTAATATTTGCGTACCATTGGGCGAAGATTATATCCAGAGCATTAGGAATAGACGTGGCTTCTGTTTGAAAACAACTAGTGAGAGAGAAGTAAATTTTAGTTGGGCAATCTATGGTCCCAGATAGCCAACTGATTGTCAATAAAAGTGTGTGCCTCAGTTTTGAGGGGCGTCTCTTGTCCCAATCATGGCCTGGTATTCCGGAAGGGTGTTTGAAGGCGTTGTTTTAAAAACTAAAATCCGGATTTGATTTGACGCTCGGACAGCTTATTGTGTTCTTTGTTATCAATTTCTATCAAGTGACTTGTATCAATGACAGTATATAGCCCATCCACATACAGATGAAATTCTAAAAGGGGAGAGG